>CAZIFP010000025.1:0-17952 GCA_964538105.1 uncultured Bifidobacteriaceae bacterium | reverse complement strand
GCACCGGCATCGAGGAGCACAACAACTACGCCGTGGACTTCATCGAAGCCACGCGTTGGATCAAACAGAATTTGCCGCACGCGAAAGTCAGCGGCGGCGTCTCGAATGTGTCGTTTGGTTTTCGTGGCAACAATCCCGTGCGCGAGGCGATGCACAGCGCGTTTCTTTTCCACGCGATTCGTGCCGGCATGGACATGGGCATCGTCAACGCCGGCATGTTGGAAGTTTATGAAGAGATTGAGCCGGAGCTGAAGGAACTCGTCGAAGACGTGTTGCTGAATCGCCGCCCCGACGCGACGGAACGCCTCGTGACGTTCGGCGAAAAACTCAAAGCCGCCAGCGCGGGCACAACCGCGACCGACAAAAAAGTCGAGGAAGAATGGCGCAAAGGCACGGTCGAGGAACGTCTCTCCCATTCGCTTGTGAAGGGCATTGACCTCTATGTTGATGCCGACACCCAGGAAGCGCTGAAGAAATACAGCAAGCCGATTTCGGTCATCGAAGGCCCGTTGATGGCCGGCATGAGCGTCGTGGGCGATTTATTCGGCGCGGGCAAAATGTTTTTGCCGCAGGTTGTGAAATCCGCGCGCGTGATGAAAAAATCCGTCGCATATCTTACGCCGTTCATGGAAGCCGAAAAAGCGGTGATGGTCGCGCGCGGCGAAGTCGTGAAAGCCCAAGGCAAGATCGTCCTCGCCACCGTCAAAGGCGACGTGCACGACATCGGCAAAAACATCGTCGGCGTCGTGCTTGCCTGCAACAACTATGAGGTCATTGATCTCGGCGTGATGGTGCCGTGCGAAAAAATTCTCGAACACGCCAAGCTGGAAAAGGCCGACATCATCGGCTTGAGCGGACTCATTACGCCATCGCTGGACGAAATGGTTCACGTCGCACGCGAGATGGAGCGCACGGGTTTCAAAGTACCGCTGCTCATCGGCGGAGCGACGACCAGCCGCGCGCACACCGCGGTTAAAGTGGCGCAGCATTACAGCGAGCCGGTGGTTCATGTGCTCGACGCGAGCCGTGCGGTGCCGGTCGTCAGCAGCTTGTTGAGCAAGGACGGCAAAACGCCATTTGTGAAGCAGCTTCGTGAAGATTATGAAAAAGCCCGCGCCCACCACGCCGGCTCGCAGGTGAAATTACTTTCGCTTGAAGCCGCCCGCGCCAATGCGCCGAAACTGAAATACGACGACCTGCCGAAGCAGGAGTTCACCGGCATCCGCACCCTGTCATCCGGTGATTTTAATCCCGGCAAATGCGACTGCGGCTCGGCGCACGGCCACGCCGGCGCATTCCACGTTGCCATCGAAGATTTGGTGCCGTTCATTGACTGGACGCCGTTTTTTCACACCTGGGAATTGCGCGGCGTTTATCCCAAAATCCTCCAGCATGAAAAACACGGTGAGGAGGCGACCAAACTTTTTGCCGATGCACAGAAGATGCTGGCGGAATTTACCACCAACAAATCATTAGGACTCCGCGCGGTTTACGGATTGTTTCCTGCGAACGCCGTCGGCGACGACGTGGAAATTTACACGAACGGCTCGCGCCAGCACTTACGGATGAAGTTCCATTTCCTGCGCCAGCAAATTGAAAAAGGCGATGGCACGCCAAATTATTGTCTGGCCGACTTCATCGCGCCACGCGAATCTCAAATTGCAAATTTACAATCTCAGGTTCCTGCCGACCACGTCGGAGCCTTCGCCGTGACGAGCGGGCATGGCTTGAAAGAGATGGTTGAAAAATTCAAGGCGGCACATGACGATTACAATGCCATCTTGGCCGAGGCCATCGCCGACCGGCTGGCGGAGGCGTTCGCGGAATTCTTGCACAAACGCGTCCGCAACGAATGGGGCTTTGGCCGTTTGGAAAAGTTGACGACCGAAGATTTGATCGCCGAAAAATATCGCGGCATCCGCCCGGCGGCCGGTTATCCCGCCTGCCCGGACCACACGGAAAAAGGCATTCTTTGGGACTTGCTTGACGTGGAGCAGCACACCGGCATCAAGCTCACGGAAAGTTTTGCGATGTGGCCGGGCAGCTCCGTGAGCGGACTTTATTTTGCACACCCGGAATCAAAATACTTTGCCGTGGGCAAACTCGGCAAAGATCAGGTGGAAGATCTCGCCAAGCGCAAAGGCAAAACTACAGCCGAAATGGAGCGCTGGCTCGGGCCGTGGCTGAATTACAATCCCTGAAAGATTCAACAGGCTTGTTTTTCATTGGTTTCCGCATAGATTGTTTTCATGAAGAACGAAGTTGTTCCCGTTCAAATCCGCGGCATACTGCCCGCCCCCAGCGGCTGCGCGTTATTCGTCGGTAACGAGGAGAAGGTTTTTGTCATCAACGTCGAGCCGCAGATGGGACGGGTCATCGGCGATTTTCTGCGCAACGAGCCGAAGGAACGGCCGCTCACGCACGATTTGATGCAGCGGATATTCCAGGGCTTCAACATCACCGTCGAGCGCGTGGTCATCACCGATTTGAAAAATTCCACCTACTTCGCGCGGCTGATTTTGCAGCAGCAAAACGAGGTCGCCCGCAAAATCGTGGAAATTGACGCGCGGCCGAGCGACTGCCTCGCCATCGCCGCCGCCCAGAAGAAGCCGATTTTTGTGGCGACGCCGCTCTTTGAACAAGTCGAGGACATGAGCGAAGTGCTGGACCGGATCAACGACACCGGCGGCGCGTCCGCCGAATAACATGCCCGCCGCCAAAGCTCCATCCCCGGCGCTCGTCTGCGGCGAAGACGAATTTGCCGTCAAGCAGCGCGCCAAGCAGATCTTCCTGCAATGGTCCGAGGAACTCGGCGGCATGGACCACGAAATCATCGAGGCCTCCGTCACCAACAGCGGCGATGCGCTGACGGCCATCGCCAAGCTCCGCGAAGCGCTGAACACCCTGCCTTTCTTTGGCTCCGGCAAGGCCGTCTGGCTGCGCGACTGCAATTTTCTTGGCGACGAGCGCACCGCTTCTTCGCAGGCCGTCACGGAAACGCTGGGCGAACTGGCGGAGGAGCTGAAAAATTTTACCTGGCAAAACGTCCGGCTGCTCATCAGCGCCGGCAAGGTGGACAAGCGGAAAACTTTTTCCAAAACGCTCGACAAGATCGGCATGGTGGAAAGCCACGACGGCTGGTCGGAAAAGGACTGGGTGATGCAAGCTGGGATGCTTGCCCGTAAAATCATCCAGTCGCGCGACAAGGAAATTGCCGAAAGCGCGATGGCGGAGTTGGTCAACCGCGTCGGCCCGCATCCGCGCCAGTTGGAAAGCGAAGTGGAAAAGCTTTGCCTGTCGGTTGGCGACCGTCCGGCCATCACCGTGCGCGATGTCGCCGCCGTTTGTGCCCGCAATAAAATGTCGCGGGCGTTCGCGCTGGGCGATGCGCTGGGCGACCGCGACCTGCCCGCCCTGCTCCGCTGCCTGGACGAGGAACTTTGGGAAATCCGGCTCAAGGTGGACCGGGACAAATCGGAAATCGGCCTGCTCTACGGCCTCATCAGCAAGGTGCGCCAGATGCTGCTGCTAAAGGAAATGGTGCGCGAAGGCTGGGTCAAGGCGGACGCGGATTACAACCGTTTCAAGTCACAGATCGAGCGGGTGCCGAAGGACGCGTTCCCGGCGGAAAAAAAATTCAATCCGCTGACCATGCATCCGTGGATGCTGCACCGCGCCCTGGATCAGTCCAAAAATTATTCGCGGGCGGAACTGGTGCGCGCCATACACCTGCTGCTGGACTGCAACCGGCGGCTCGTGTCGAGCGGACTTGACGAAGCGCTGGTATTGCAGCAAATGTTGGTGCAGATTGTCACACCGCAATCGGTTGCGGTTTGAACCGAAAATTATTATTTTACTGACATGGCTACGTTACCGGCAAATTTATCGGTGCTTGTGGGGAAAAGCTTCGCCTGCATCAAAATCGCCGGGCGCGCGAATTTTTGCTCCAGCCCCGATTTCAAAACGCTCCTCGGCGAACTGGCGCAAAAGGGCTACGCGCATTTCATCATTGACCTGTCCGAATGCGTGCTGATGGACAGCACGTTTCTGGGCACGCTGGCGCAATTCGGCTTGAAGCTGAATTCGGCCAACGCCGCCAAACCGCCGGGCATTGAACTGCTGAATGCCAATCCGCGCGTCACCGAGCTGCTGGAAAATCTCGGCACCCTGACGCTTTTCAAAGCCATTTCCGGCCAGCTCGAACTGCCGGTGGACGTCAAGACCTGCACGCCGGAATCCATCCATCCGACTCACGAACAAATCGCCCGCACCAGCCTGGAGGCGCATCAGGCGCTCATGGGGATGAATCCCGAAAACGTGGCGCGGTTCAAGGACGTGACGCAGTTTTTGGCCGAGGATCTGGCCAATATCCAAAAGTGCCAGTGAGCTGGCCGGCACGACGGCACTTGACAATTTGCCAGGATGGGCTTTGTTTGTGGCATGAAAATCAAGTGGAGGATTTGTTTTTTTCTCGCAACTGTCCTGATTGCTTTGCCTTTAATTCAAACCAAAGCCCAGGACACCACCAGCCCGACGAATGACATTCCAAAGCTCAAAGATTTGATGGCGACCAACAGCTTCGTCACCAACACCGTCGGCATCATCCTCGTAAAGATTTCCCCCGGCTTGTGGGCGGGAAAATTTGAAACCACCCAGGACGCCTACCAGCAGGTGATGCACAGCAATCCCAGCGCTTTCAAAGGCGCGAACCGGCCGGTGGATTCCGTGAACTGGAATGACGCGATGGCTTTTTGCGCGGCATTGAACTCGAAGGAAAAAACCGAGCTGCCGGACGGATACAACTACACACTGCCAACACAGGATCAATGGCTGTCGCTCATGGGCAACGCTTCATTGTCAGATGCCGTCATGAAACTGAATAATGAGAATTGCTCATCAACGGCGGCGGTGGGCAGTCTGGGCGCGAACAGCCTAGGCCTTTACGACACGCGGGGCAACGTGATGGAATGGTGCCTTGACCCGCAGGACAAACCTTATCGCGTGCTGCGCGGCGGTGCGTGGGATACGTTTCTGCCGGTCAACGCGCGACCGGAATTCCGCTGGTATGCCAAACCGAACGACGCCCTAAACTCGTTTGGCTTTCGCGTGATTCTTTCCGGCCCGGTAAAATAAGTTTCAAGCCGCCGCCGGCGCGGGCGTGCCCAAGCCGGGCAACTTCGGCGGCGCGGGTTTGGGCGGCACTTCAGGCAGCGGTGTCGCCGCCTGTGCGCCGGAGGGCGGATCAACTTTCGGCGTCGGCATCGGCGGGGTGAATTTTCCAAGACGCACGATGTCCTGCACCTGCGTGCCGTCGAGCGTTTCGTATTCAAGCAGCGCGTTGGCAATCATCTCCAGCTTGTCTCGGTTTGCAAAAATGATTTCCCGCGCGTGGTTATAACAGCTGTCGATAATCGAATGAACTTCGGCGTCAATTTCCTGCGCAATGGATTCGCTGTAGGTCTTGCGACGCATCATGTCGCGCCCGAGGAAAAATTCATCATCCTCGACGTATTGCACCATGCCGAGCTTCTCGCTCATGCCGTATTGGCAGACCATCGCGCGCGCCATGCTCGTCGCCTGCTGGATGTCGCCGCCGGCACCGGTCGAAATATCGCCGGACGTAATTTCCTCCGCAATTCGCCCGGCCATCGTCATCGTGATGGTCGCGAGCAGTTCCTTCTTGCGGTAATTCAAAATGTCTTCCTTCGGCAGCGACATGGTCGAGCCGAGCGACGGCCCTCGCGGAATGATCGTGACCTTGTGCAACGGGTGCGTGTGTTCCAGCAGCACATTCACCAGCGCATGACCGGCCTCGTGCCACGCAGTGAGTTTCTTGTTCTCGTCGGTCATCGCCAGGCTGCGACGTTCGCGGCCCCAGCGGACCTTGTCGCGGGCCTCCTCAAGTTCAGGCTGGCCGACATATTTCTTGCCGGTGCGCGCCGCCAGCAGCGCCGCCTCGTTCAGCAAATTCGCGAGTTCCGCGCCAGAATAACCGGGCGTGCCGCGCGCCGTTACCGACAAATCAACAGCCGGGTCGAGCTTCACGTTGCGTGCATGAACCTTCAAAATCGCCTCGCGTCCGCGCACGTCCGGCAGGTTCACTGTGATGCGACGGTCAAAACGTCCCGGACGCAGCAGCGCCGGGTCAAGCACGTCCGCACGGTTCGTCGCGGCGATGATGATGATGCCTTCCTGCGTGTCAAAGCCGTCCATCTCGACGAGTAGCGCGTTCAACGTCTGTTCGCGTTCGTCGTTGCCACCGCCGAGGCCGACACCGCGACTGCGACCGACCGCGTCAATTTCATCAATGAAAATGAGGCAAGGCACGTTTTTGCGCGCCTGATCGAACATGTCGCGCACGCGGCTCGCGCCGACGCCGACGAACATTTCCACGAAATCCGAGCCGCTGATGCTGAAGAACGACGCATCGGCCTCGCCGGCGATGGCTTTCGCCAAAAGCGTCTTGCCCGTGCCCGGCGATCCAACCATCAGCACGCCCTTGGGAATTCTGCCGCCGAGCCGCTGGAATTTTTTTGGATCCTTTAAAAATTCCACAAGTTCGGAAACTTCCTCAATGGCTTCTTCGATGCCAGCCACGTCCTTAAACGTGGTTTTATTCCGTTCCTTGGCGAGCATCCGCGCCTTACTCTTGCCAAAACTCAACGCGCCCTTGCCTGCCATCTTGATCTGCCGGATGAAGAAAAACCAGATTAGGATGCCCATCAGCAGAAACGGTGCGATGTTGATCAGCAGGTTAAACAAGACCGTGCTTTGCTGGACGGGAGAAAATTTCTGCGAAGCCAGCAGCTTGTCCAGTCTGGCCGAAGTCAGCAACACCTGGGAGGCGGTGAACGGAACCTCATTCGTCTTGCCGTCTTTCTCGGCCTTGTAATAGGTGCCGCTGATGTCGTTGAACGTCGCGTTCGGATATGCCGACTGCGGCGAGTAGTCAATCTGCCCATGCGCAATCAGGCCGGCGTCAAACTTCTGGAAGAAATCATTTTCCGTGATCTGGTTGGTGGGCGTCCGCATCCGCTGGTTCACCGCCACCAGCGCGATGATGCTGCCGATGATGAGAATCCAAACGAGCCAGGTGCTCGACTGGAATTGAAAATTGCCCGGCGGCTTTTTATCGCCGTCGCCGCTTTTTTTACTTTTATCTTCGTCAGCCATGATTTTTACCTTTGGCGATAAAAGCTAACATGGCATTGGCGCTTTCGCAATCAGCTAATTCTGCTACTCTTGATTCGATGCAATTTGGTTCGCTGACGCTTAAATCCAACCTGTTTCTGTCGCCGCTGGCCGGTTACACCAACCTGCCCTTCCGCCTCGTCGTGCGCGAAGTCGGCGGCGTCGGCCTTTGCACCACCGACCTCGTCAACGCCCGCTCGCTTTTGGAAAAGCGCGAAAAAGCTTTCAAGCTCATCGAAACCCGGTCGGCCGATTCACCGCTGGCCGTGCAATTGTTCGGCTCAGTGCCGGAAGAAATGCGTGACGCCGCCGTGATGCTCGAACATCTCGGCGTCGCTTCGATTGACATCAACATGGGCTGTCCCGTGAAAAAAGTTGTGAAAATCGGCGGCGGGTCCGCAATGATGACCGAACTCGACAAAACCGCTGCGCTCGTAAAAGGCATGGTCAGCACCGTGAAAATTCCCGTCACCGCGAAAATGCGGCTTGGGTGGGACGACGACAATCTCACCGCGCCGGATCTGGCGCGCACGCTGGAAGATGTCGGCGTCGCTGCGATTTTTGTTCACGGTCGGACTCGCGAACAGGGTTTCGGCGGCACGGTGAATCTGGCCGGCATCCGCAAAGTCGTCGAAGCCGTGAAGACCATTCCTGTCATCGGCAACGGCGACATCATCACACCGCAGGCTGCGAAAAAGATGTTTGACGAAACCGGCTGCGCCGGCGTGAGCATCGGGCGTGGCGCCTTTTACGACCCGTGGATTTTCAAACGCACGCTGGAATATCTGAAATCCCGTAGCAGCGAACGTGAGTTCGCTCTGACTTCAAACCGTTCGCAAAAAAATAATGAGCCGACTCACGTCGGCTGCCACGAAAATGAAGATTCAATTCCGCCCGAACCCACCTTTGCCGAGCGCGTTCGCATCATGCGCCGGCATTTGGATTTGATGATTGAAGTTTTTGGCGAGGAACTGGGCTGCCGGATGTTCCGCAAGGTCGCGCCGTGGTATGCCAAGCGCTTCGGCCCTTGCCACGAGTTCAACAAGAAGGTTGTTCAGGTCGCGACCAAGGCGCAGTTCGACGAGATTTTGGATAACTACATCCGCTGGCGGCAACAATTCGTGGATGAACACGGCGAACTGCTGCCGCGTTTCCGCCAGCCGCCAATGGTCGCGTCCTTCATGCGCGAAGCCGAACCCGCCTCAACCCGGCGTGAACAAATTCCCGTGCCGAAAGGGCCGGTGGAAGTGTGGTGATTGAACTTCCAGATTTGAACTTGCCGTCGAGCTTCGCTTCCGCCTATTTTGGCGCGGCAGCCCAACACAAACACTTAAACAAAGGATTCATCATGCTAATGATAATGATCGTCACCGTGCCCCACCACAAGTTCAACGCCGCCGTGAAGGACGGCACCGCCGGCGCAAAACTCGGCAAAATTTTGGACGCCATCAAGCCGGAGTCTGTCCATTTTACGGAAATCTGCGGCAAGCGCACCGCCTTCATCGTGGTGGATCTGCCGGACGCCGCGAAGATCCCGGCGCTGGCCGAGCCGTGGTTCCTGACCTTTGAGGCGGATGTCCAGCTTCATCCCTGCATGACGCCAGACGATTTGAAGCGCGGTGGCCTGGACGCCTTGGGCAAACAGTGGAGTTGAACGGTTAAATGTCAGCGTTTGGGCTGCTTCGGATTTTCACCGAACACCGAATCAATCACTTTTCTGAACTGGCTGTCCGGCTCGGTTTTTTCCACGACCGGCCCGGAGATTTCTTCTTCCAGGTCGAGCACGAACCGTTTCAAACGCTCACAGCGGGCATGGAGTTTTTTAATCTCCAGTTCCAGATGCCCGACCTCGAGCCGCAAACTTTCGGCAATTTCCTTTTTGTTCATGCGAGAATTATTACGGCAATCCCGGCCGTTTTCCAATGACTTTCATTTGCCGAGGCAAAACTGGCTGAAGATAGAGTCGAGCAAATCCTCCGTCGTCGTCTTGCCGACGATTTCACCGACGGCGTTGACGGCAATGTGCAAATCCAGCGCCGCCAGTTCAAGCGACAAGTCCGCGCGCAACGCCTCGATCGTCCGCAGCGTCGCCTCGCGCGCGCGGCCCAGCGCGTCCTGATGCCGCGAGTTGATCATCACCTGCAACATCCCGGCCTCGATCTTGCCGGCCCAAACCAGATTTTTGATCGCGTCTTTCAATGCTTCCATTCCCTGCCCGTTCAAACAAGACACGGTGACGAGTGACGAGTGACGAGTAACAGGTTCTGTTTCCGGCAATTCTAATTTTTTTGGCAGGTCAATTTTGTTCAGGACAAAGATTCTTTTTTTACCGACGAATTCAGCCAAATACGTTTCATCGGCGCCCGTGAGCGGTTCGCTGGCGTCGAGGACGTGCAAAATCAATTCCGCCTTCGCCAGGCTTTCGCGGCTGCGGCGGATGCCTTCGGCCTCAATCTCGTCGCGCGCCTCGCGCAAGCCGGCGGTGTCAATGAACACGACCGGCAGGCCGCGGATGTTCGCTGTCTCCTCGATTGTGTCGCGCGTCGTGCCGGCAATGTGCGAGACGATGGCGCGGTCGTGGCCGAGCAGTTGATTCAGCAAGCTCGACTTGCCAGCGTTTGGCCGGCCAATAATCGCCGCGCGAATGCCGCGCCGGAGAATTTGTCCTTCATTCGCCGTGCGCAGCAACTCGTCCATAAACGCCACGCCACTTTCCAGACGTTTGAGCAACTGGTCTTTCGTGTCCGGAGAAATGTCTTCGTCAGGAAAATCAATGTGCGCCTCGATGTGCGCGAGCGTCTTCATCATCTCATCGCGCAATTGGTTGATGCTCTGCGAGAGTTTGCCGGCGAGCTGCTCGTTGGCGGCGGCCAGCGCAAGTTCCGTGCGCGAATGTATCAAATCGGCGACGGCCTCGGCTTGCGCAAGGTCGAGCCGGCCGTTGAGAAACGCTCGCTTGGTGAACTCGCCCGGCTCGGCCAGCCGCGCGCCGTTTTCCAGAATCGTGTCGAGCACGAGTTTCGCGGGCAAAATACCGCCGTGGCAGGAAATTTCGACGGTGTTCTCACGCGTAAACGTGCGCGGCGCGCGCAAAACGGAAAGCAAAACTTCGTCCACGGTCTCGCCGTGCCGGACAATTTTTCCGTAATGAATCGTATGCGTTGACGCGGCGGATGGTTTCAGCGAACTTTTTCCCGACGGCTGGAAAATTTTGTCCGCGACGGCGAATGTCTCCGCTCCGGAAATCCGCACGACCGCCAGTCCGCCTTCTCCGAGCGGCGTGGCAATGGCAGCGATGGTGTCGTCGAACATGGTGGCAGGTTACAAGTTGGAGGATGAAGGTTGCAAGCCGGTCGCGCGGGGGATTTAACATTCAACCTGGAACCTTCAACTTGCGAAATTAAACATGCCGGCAATTCCCCACCTGATTTTCCGCGTCACGATCCTGCAAAAACAGCCGCGCCTTCCCGTAGCTTTTCTTGTGCAAATAATGCAGCAGCGTCGGGTCGGCGTCGCGCGGAAGTTGCTTTGTCAACTCGTCAATGTGCGCAAACAACGACAGCAGATCCGGCTTAGGATTCGCCGCCGCCATCGTCTTGACGGCGGCGTCCAGTTCTATGAGCGCGTTGAGCAGGTTTTGTTCGAGCGACGGTTTCATGTTTAGAACGGCAGTTTGGCCGCGATTTGCTCCACAGAATTGGTGAGCGGCGCAAAATGCCCGCTCAAATACCACGCCGTGAAAAATCGTTCCGTGGCCGTGAGCGCGAGCACCACGAGCGAACTCATAAAATAAAGTCCGAGTGCATGGGTCGGGTCAATTCTCATCACGCACGGCACGCCGTGATACAAAGTCGCAAGCGCAAGCAGGACACCGACCGACCAGACCAGCCAGACGGGCACGGGAAACACATTGAGCAACTGGATCAAAAACAGCGGACTTAACCCGTAGGCCACCACGGTGAACGCCTGTTTGTAATGGGCGCGGCTGTGGAAGGTTTCGCCCTGCAGCTTGATCAAGGCGGTGCCAATCAAGATGACCAAAATCATCAGGAGCGATTGTGCCGCCTCATAAATCACCGCCTCGTTGACGGACATTTTTTTTATCAGGCCGGAATTCATCTGCGCAACGCCCCAGTGCACCAGGCCGAACCCTTCCGCCACCGCCACGATCAATAGCATCGGCACCAGGTAGAATACGAAAATAAAAGCCAGCCCGCGTCCGGCTTCCGCCACCTGCTGCCACGTCGGACCCGGCCTTAAAATTAGAAACAACGCCTTGATCATCCAGCAGAATTGATACCGGTTCGGCGGCACCCTGACAATCAAATCCGCTCATCCGGTCGTTGCGTTTTCAAAATGCCGCGCTAATTTATCCATGTGAAAACAACCTTGCTCGCCCTGCTTGCCGCTCTTGTGTTCGCCGGTTGCGCCACCGGGCCGAAAATTGACTGGACGGCGCGCATCGGCCATTTCACCTACGATCAGGCCGTGCTGGAACTCGGCCCGCCCGACAAGGAAGCCAAGCTGGACAACGGCATTGTCGTCGCCAACTGGATCATCCGCCACGGCTACAGTTACACCACCGGCGGAGCCGTTGCCTACGGCGGCTATCCGGGAACTGTGGTCGTGCCGAGCTATACGCAGGGTTATTCGCCGACCTATTATCTGCGGCTGACTTTTGGCGCGGACGGCAAGCTGACCGAGTGGAAAAAATACGCCCAGTGAAAATCCGCTTTCACCGGAAGCAGGCGCGTGTTTTACTCGCCGGGTGAATGTTGACCTCGGCATCTGGAGCAAGCTGACGAAATTTGTCGTCGGTCTGGTCGTGCTGGCCGTGTTGCTGCTCATCGGCATGTGCTATCTGCCGGTCATCCATGAAAACGAGCGGATGCGCCGCCAGATCCTGATTTTTCAGGATCAAATCCAAAAAGAGGAATCGCGCTCCCGCGAACTTCAGGCGCAGTTGGACGCGCTGCTCCACGACCCGAAAACCGTCGAACGTCTGACGCGGGAAAAACTTGGCTACGCCCGGCCGGATGAAACCGTCGTGCGATTTGAATCCGCCGGCACGAATACGGCGGCGCGGTAAGCAAAAACGCGGCCTCAATCGCAGGCTCGCCAATCCCCGGACTTTCTGCTTTGCTCCGCGCCCATGAACCGGAAGTTACCACCGCTGCTGCGCACGCTGCTCGTCCTGGGCCGCGTGTCGAACCTGCCGACGGTGTGGTCGAACTGCCTCGCGGGCTGGTGGCTTTCGGGCGGTGAAAATTACTGGAAACTGCCGTTCCTGCTCGCCGGCATAAGCGCGCTATACACCGGCGGCATGTGTTTGAACGACGCGTTCGACGCGGATTTCGACCGGCAACGCCGGGCGTCACGGCCGATTCCCTCCGGCGCAATTTCACCGGACACCGTCTGGCTTTTCGGCTGGGCGTGGCTGGCGCTGGGAATTTTGTGCCTGCTTTTCTTGGGAAAAGTCGCGAGCGTGCTCGCCGTCCTGCTGGCCGCGTGCATTTTGATTTATAACGCAGCCCACAAATTCATCACGGCCTCGCCGTGGCTGATGGGGTTTTGCCGGTTCTGGGTCTATGTCATCGCCGGCACGACGGGCGCGGACAGATTGAACGGCTGGCCGATCTGGTGTGGCGCGGCGCTGGCATTTTATGTGGTCGGGTTGAGTTACGTTGCCAAACGCGAAAGCTTTCGCGGGCCGGTGCCGTATTGGCCGCTTTTGTTCCTGGCTGCACCAATTGTTTTTGCCCTGCTGATGAACACCGGCGAAGCGCGCAACCCCGCCATGCTGGTCTCGGTGATATTGGTGCTGTGGATCGCTTACTGCGTGCGGACCGTTTTTCAGGTGGGAGAAAAAAACGTCGGACGAATCGTGTCTGGCCTGCTCGCCGGGATCGTTTTCGTGGACTGGCTGGCGGTCGCGCCGCAGATTTCGCACACCACCAGCGGCATTGTTTTTCTGGCATTGTTTGGCCTAACGATATTACTTCAAAAATTCGTGCCGGCCACTTGATGTCACCTTCTGCGGGTGAAAAAAGTCATCTTAAGCTGCGCTTGAACCCAAGCACGCAGCAAGTTATCTTATGCTTTCGCTTATGAGCGCTGAAGCACCAATCAAATTATCGCACAACGAAGACATCAAGGCCGCCATCCCGACCCTGGCCGGCACCATTGCCGCGACCATCGCCGACCCGACGACCGACCATTTCTCCGAGGACGACAACCAGTTCCTTAAATTTCACGGCTCCTACCAGCAGGACGACCGCGACTTGCGCAAGACCGGCAAGAAATACATCATGATGGTGCGCAGTCGCGTGCCCGGCGGCGTGATGACCGCCAACCAGTGGCGCGTGTTCGACGATCTGGCCGCAAAATACGGCAACAACACGCTGCGCGCCACCACGCGGCAGACCATCCAGTTTCATGGCATCGTAAAAAATAATTTGCGCGCGGTCGTCAAAGGCATCAACGACTCGCTACTCTCCACGCTCGCCGCGTGCGGCGACGTGAACCGCAACGTCCTCGCGCCGCCCACGCCCGCCTACACGAAAGCGCGCGAAGACATTTTGGCCGACTGTAAAAAAGTCGCGCTCGCGCTCGCGCCGCAGACCGAGGCGTATCACGCCATCTGGATTGACGGCGAACAGCTCGATCTGGAAAAACCGGAGAACAAAAATTTTGTTGATCCGCTTTACGGCAAAACCTATCTGCCGCGAAAATTCAAAATCGCCTTTGTCATTCCGCCGGTGAACGACGTGGACATCTTCACGAGTTGCCTCGGCTTCATCGCGATTATCGAAAATGACAAGCTGATCGGCTACAACCTGACTGTCGGCGGCGGCATGGGTCGCAGCCATGGCAACGAGGAGACCTATCCGCGCCTCGCGGATGTCATCGGTTTCTTTACGCCGGACAAAGTCGTGGACGTGGCGAAAGCCGTGCTGACGATCCACCGCGATTTCGGCGACCGCACCGACCGCAAGCACGCGCGGCTCAAATACGTCGTCGCCGAGCGCGGCGTGAAATTCATGCAGGACGAGGTGAACCAGCGCGCCGGCATCACGCTCGCGCCCGCGAAGCCCTATCAATTCACCACGACGAGCGATTTGCTCGGCTGGCGCAAAGCGGTGGACGGAAGCTGGTTTCTCGGCCTGTTCGTCGAGTCCGGCCGCGTGAAAGGCGGGCAGAAGATTGCGTTGCGCGAAATCGCGGACAAATTTCCAAAAATTGAATTTCGTCTCACGGCGAATCAAAACGTGATTCTCGCCAACATCAGCAACGCCGACAAAGCCGGCATCAGCGCGGTTCTCGCCGCGCAAGGTTTGAAGACGGAAAATCAAGCGACTATTTTGCACGCCGCCGCAATGGCTTGTCCGTCGCTGCCGACCTGCGGCCTCGGTCTCGCGGAATCCGAACGGATGCTGCCTGGCTTCATTGACCGCATTGAAAAACTTCTGGCCGAAGTTGGTTTGACCGGCGAAGAAATCATCATCCGCTCGACCGGCTGCCCGAACGGCTGCGCCCGGCCTTACATGGCGGAAATCGGTTTTGTCGGCAAGGCGCCGGGCCGTTATCAAGTCTGGCTCGGCGGCGACGTGGCCGGCACGCGGCTGAACAAAGTTTGGAAGGACGTCCTCAAGGAAGCCGATCTGGAAACGGAATTCCGACCGGTTTTCACGCGCTTCGCGAAGGAACGCTACGCCGGCGAGCGCTTCGGCGACTGGTGTTCGCGCGTGTTGCTCAAGGAACAATCCGCAACCAACTGAATACGCACCGATGACCCCTGAAAAAATTGCCAGGGCCAACGTTGAGTTGCGCCATCATTCACCACTGGAAATCATCCGCTGGGCCATCGCGCAGGCGAACGGTCACGCCATTGTCTCGACGAACTTTCGTCCGTATGAAGCGGTGATTCTTCACCTCGTCACGCAGGTGCAGCCGGACATTCCGGTGTTGTGGGTGGATCACGGCTATAATCGTCCCGCGACTTATGTTCACGCCGAACAGTTGAAAAAACTGCTCAGGCTGAATATCAAAGCCTTCGTGCCGAAGATGACCGCCGCGCATTACGTCGCCGCGTTTGGTGGGATGCCGGAGCCGACGCCGGAAAACGAGGAGCGCATCAAGGCATTCAGCACCGCGATGAAACTGGAGCCGTTCCAGCGCGGCATGAGGGAGCTTGCGCCGACGGTCTGGCTCACTGCGTTGCGCAAGGTGCAGAATCCAAATCGCGCCGGCCTCGACATCGTCAGCGAGGACAAGAATTTCAATTCATTGAAAGTCAGCCCGCTGTTTTACTGGAGCGACGCCGACATGGAAAAACATCTCGCCGACTACCACCTGCCAAATGAGTGGGATTATTTTGATCCGGCGAAGGCGGACGAAAAACGCGAGTGCGGTTTGCACGCGAGCTGGGGCGGCACGGCGGTTTCCGGCGGCGCGGGAATTTAATTTTTGCCACGGATTGAGCACAGATTAGAATTTTCTTCCGTGTTCAATCCGTGTTTAATCTGTGGCGCTTGATTCATGAGTAGTTACCATTTAGACCATCTGCAATACTTGGAGACCGAGGCGATTCACGTCATGCGTGAGGTCGCCGCCGAGTTTGAACACCCCGCCCTGCTCTTTTCCGGCGGAAAGGATTCCATCTGCCTGCTGCGGCTCGCGGAAAAAGCGTTTCGGCCGTCCGACCTGCCGATGCCGTTTTTGAATGTCGAGACCGGCCATGAATTTCCCGAGCTGATCGAATTCCGCGACCGACGCGCGAAGGAGCTTGGCGCGAAGCTCATCGTTCGCACGGTGGACGAGGCGTTTGCCAAAGGCATCGCGCACCCGACACCGGGACAGGTCAGCCGCAACCAGCTTCAAATTCCCGTGCTGCTGGCGGCAATTGAGGAATTTCAATTCGACTGCGCCATCGGCGGCGCGCGGCGCGACGAGGAAAAGGCGCGCGCGAAAGAAAGATTTTTCAGCTTCCGAGATTCCTTTGGCCAGTGGGATCCAAAAAACCAGCGGCCGGAAATCTGGAACCTTTACAACGCCCGCGTGAATCCCGGCGAAAACATGCGTGTGTTTCCGCTCTCAAACTGGACGGAGATGGACGTTTGGGAATACATCAAAAAGGAAAAACTCGAAGTGCCGAACATCTATTTCAGCCACGAGCGCGAATGTTTCCGGCGCGGCGGCCAGTGGTTGCCTGTTCCTCCACCGCACACGGATGCGACAAAGCCCGATCCCTACGCCGGCGCGCGACCGAAGGCGAACGAGCCGGTCAAGAAAATGGTCGTCCGCGTTCGCACCATCGCGGACATGATCAGCACCGGCATGATTGAATCCAAAACAGAAACGATTGACGACATCATCGGCGAGGTCAGCGCTGCCCGCGTGACCGAACGCGGCACCCGCGCCGACGACAAAGCCAGCGAAGCGGCGATGGAAGATCGGAAAAAGGCTGGCTATTTTTAATTTGGCAAACGTTTGAAAGGTGATTACATTTTTGGCAAATGAGTCAGACAATAACAGTTCGTCTCGGCAAAGAGCTTTCTTCGTGGCTTGAGGAAACTTCTTCGCGCACCGGTTTGTCGCAAGGCCAGATTGTCCGCGAACAATTGGAAAAAGCGAAAACCGCCAAGACCGACAAACCGTTTATGCGACTGGCGGGCATCATGCGCGGCCCGAAAGATTTGTCGCAACGCAAAGGCTATTCCACCAAGGCATGAAGGGAATTGCTGACACGGGATTTCTGGTCGCGTTCATCAATCGCGGCGACAAATATCATGAATGGGCGGTTGGCTTGGCCGATCAATTTACCGAGCCATTCCTGACCTGCGAGTCGGTTCTTTCAGAAACGGCTTTTCATACCGATCCTCAATATGTCTTTGAACTTTTAAATCTCGGCTTGATTGCTTTGGCTTTTTACTGCGAAAAGCATTTGACGCAATTGGAAAAATTGGCTGAAAGCTTTGCCGACCAAAAACCTGACTTTGCCGACTTGTGCCTCATCCGCATGAGCGAACTTTTTCCAAAGCATCCGGTCATCACCATTGACCGCGAAGATTTTCGCATTTATCGCCGGAACAAACGCGAAGCGATTCCTTTGATTTGTCCGCCCGAATAATTTCATGCCCCACACACAGCATCCCATCGAACTTTTGCGCTTCAACACCTGCGGCAGTGTTGATGACGGCAAGTCCACGCTCATCGGCCGGCTGCTTTACGATTCCAAGTCGCTGATGGAAGACCAGGTCGAGGCGCTGGAAAAATCCGCCGACATCACCGGTGGCGGCCAGATTAATCTGGCGAACGTCACCGACGGCCTGCGCGCCGAGCGCGAACAGGGCATCACAATTGACGTCGCATATCGCTATTTCGCCACGCCGAAACGCAAGTTCATCGTAGCTGACACGCCCGGTCATGTGCAATACACCCGCAACATGGTCACCGGCGCCAGCACGGCCAACCTTTCCATCGTCCTCGTGGACGCACGGCTTGGCGTCATCGAGCAGACACGCCGGCACACTTACATCGCCGCGTTGCTCGGCATTCCGCACATGGTTTTTGCCATCAATAAAATGGATCTCGTGGACTGGAAGGAAGAACGCTTTCAGGAAATCCGCGACGAGATCGAGGATTTTCTGCCAAAACTCGGCGCGTTCCACGACGTGAAGTTCATCCCCATGAGCGCGCTCAACGGTGACAACGTGGTGGACACTTCCAAGCATACGCCGTGGTATGGCGGGCCGTGCCTGC
>CAZIFP010000024.1:2610-18189 GCA_964538105.1 uncultured Bifidobacteriaceae bacterium | reverse complement strand
TGGCCGGGGCCAAGGCGTATCATGTGCAGTATTGCACGGGCACGGGCGCGTGGGTGGATGCGGGCATCTGGCCCAACACCAAGGGCATCGTCATCCTGAACCTCACGCCGGGCACGGTGTATGGCGTGCGCGTCCGCGGTGTCGGCGGTTCCGAACAGTATGGCCCCTGGAGCGCCACCACGTCGCTGATGGTCACCTAATCATTGACGATTCATGGTTGAGGGTGGATGAGACAGCTTCCACGCCGGTCTTGCGGGCCGTCATAGAACGGCCCGCCACCCTCAACCACAAGTTTTTCCTAAAAAATCCTTTGCCACTGGACACGTCCAGCACGCAATACCCGGACGATGGTTGTGCGGCCAACACACACACTTACAACTATCCTTGGTCGCCCATCGTCCGGTCATTTTTTCCCAAAAAAAAGGGCCGCTGCCGAACCTTTCAAATCGCGCCGGACAAATACGGCGCGCTTCAAACACCTCGCCGCAATTCCGGATCAGCAACGCCTCGCCCCTTGACTTTCCTGATAAGACGCATAAAGTGCCCGTGAATAAAGGCGATTTCAGTTCGCAGGCCAGGCTTCGGATAAGAAGGTTGCAGGTTTGAATCCTGCCGGATTTGCCAGGGCACTCAGCATGAAAATACCAGCCATCACCAAACGCGAGCTGTTGCCGATTGCCGCCGGTGTTTCCAAGCTTTCCAAGGTCGAATTCGCCCGAAATCCCTTTCCGGCGCTGCTCAAGGAACCCAAGGAGTTCTGGGATGTGATGTTTATTGCGAATGAAGACTACATGCTGGATAAAGTCACCCACCCCCGCATCCGGAAAAAGCTGGCGTATGACACCGCCGCCCACCAGCTCTTCCTGGAATATGTCGAGGGCACGACCCTCCACGACCTGGTGAAGGCGGGCGCAACGCTCAAGGATCCCGCCCGGACGCATCACCTGTTGCAAAGCGTGGCGGAAACGGTGGCCGACCTGCACGCCGGCATCCTGTGCGACCGGCCGATTGTCCACAATGATTTGAAAAGCATGAACGTGCTGGTGCCCGACGCCGCGCCGCGCGAAACCATCCTGATTGATTTTTCGCATTCCTATTTTGAAAATTATCTGCCGCCCTTCATCATGGACAAGCAGAAGAATCCGGTGGGCACGGCCAGATATCTGGCCCCCGAGAAATGGGATGCCGACTTCACGCACGGTTTCAAAAGCGACGTCTTCGCCTTTGGCGTCATGGCCTATTACGCCTATACGGGAAAACATCCATTTGAAGGAAGTGTCACCGAGATTGAGCAACAAATCCGGGAAGCGACGCCGCCCTCGCCGATTGAACTGGGGTCGAATGTCCTGCGCAATACTTTGGTCATCATGATGTCGTGCCTGGAGAAAAAGCATGAGCGCCGGCCGACCATGGAATATGTGGCGAAGTGTTATGCGGACGCCGGCAGCCTTTATAGCTAAGGTTCTACAAAGAGTTCGAGCAGGATGCTTCTACGGATAACGGAGCTGGTCAACCCGGTCAAACAGTTTTCAGACAGGTGACGGTTTTCATGTTTCGCAATCGTCACAAACCTGAAGCGCGACGGACACATGGCTGCGCCATTCTTGGCGCTTCATGGCCGCTGAACGACACCTCATCCTGCAGGAACTGACCCTGCGCCCCTCGGGGGAATGGACGCCGCAAGCCGGCGGGTGGACGGTGGTGCGCGTGGCTGAAGGCGGCGGCTACTGGCTGCATGACGGCACGGCGCGCGAGTTGAATGCCGGCGATGTGATGGCCGTCAGCGCCAACGCCCGCGCGCTCCTGCGGGCGAGCCAGCTCGGCCCGCTCAAGCTCCAGTTTTTCACCGTCCAGCCGCAATACCTGAACGGCGTGCTGACCGTGACGGAGTTTCACCAACTGGAGGCGGTTTCCAGCGGCCCGCTGCCGGGCGTTTTGATTTTCCCCGCCGCCGAACCGGTCGCGCAAAAATTTGCGCGGATTGTGGACCAGCCGCGCGGCGACGGCCTGTTCCTGCGCTGCGCGCTGCTGCAACTCTGGTCGAGCACGTTGAGCGGGGTGCTGGCCGCGCCCGCCGCCGAATCCGCCGGCGGCAACAAACTGCATGAACGCTTCCGGCAACTGGTCGGCCGGATGACGGAAGCCGAGCTGGCGGAATCTTCGCTGGCGGATCTGGCCCGGCAACTGCATTGCAGTGAGCGGCATTTCAGCCGTGTGTTCCGCGAAGAATTTGGCGTGCCGCTGCGCGCGCGGCAGATTGAGCTGCGGCTGCAGCGCGCGCAGCAACTGCTCACGGACTCGGACGCCAAGGTCATCAACGTCGCCTACGAGAGCGGTTACCGGCATCTCGGCCTGTTCAACGCCATGTTCAAAAAACGGTTTGGCGTCACGCCCAGCGAATGGCGCCAGCAAAACGGGGTCAAGAATTTTTCCGTCCCACCCCGAAGCAATCTTTCGCGGGTGACCACGGTCATGAGCGTGTTGCTGACGGCACTGGGTGTTTTTTTTTCGCTGACTGCCGGGGCGCAGACCAACACGACGCCGGGCGGCACCGAAGCGATGTCCAATGCGCGCGCCGCATTGCTCCAGAACATGGCGGAGGCGGAGGTTGAAGAAAAGGCGGCCCAAATGCGCTTGAAACATGATGAAGAATTCGGCCCGGTCCACCGGATACCGGCTTCCACCAACGCGGGGCCGCGGTTCAAAGTGGACAAATATCTGGTGACGGGAAACTCAGTTCTATTACCGGGAACCGTCGGCGGCATTCTGACCAACGTGCCCGACGCCTTCGGCACCAACGTCACCTTCGCCGGCATTCAGGCGGCGCTGGGTGATTTGCAAATGGCATATCGTGAGCGCGGATATGTGACGGTGTCCGTGGGACTGCCGCCCCAAAAGCTTACCAACGCGGAGGTGAAGGTAAAAGTGACCGAGGCCCGGCTGGCCGCCATCAATGTTATCGGCAATCGCTGGTTCAGCACTGAAAATGTGCTGCGTGCGTTGCCGAGTCTGCAAACCAACATGCTGCTCAACTCGCACGTTTTGCAGCGCGAGCTGGATCAGGCCAACGCCAGCCGCGACCGTCAAATCTATCCGGTCATCGGCCCGGGCCCCGACCCGGGCACCAGCGCACTGACGTTGAAGGTCAAAGACACTTTTCCGTTCCACGCCCGCACCGAACTGAACAACGACTCCACGCCCGGCACCCCGGAACTGCGCGAAAATACCACCGCCCAATACGACAACCTTTGGAATCTCAACCACCAGATTGGCGTGCAATACAGTTTCACGCCCAATCAATTCAAGACCAGCGATAATTATAACGACACTCCGTTTGACAGTCCGCTGATCGCCAATTACAGCGGTTACTACCGCATCCCTTTGCCGGGTTTGAGTTCGGTGGAGCAGCAGGTGGAAGGCAATCCCGGCAGTTTTGGCTACAATGAAGTGACGCACAAGTTCAACCTGCCGCCCGCGACCGGCCAGCCGGACGCGACTTTTTTTGCCAGTCGTTCGACTTCGGACACGGGAGTGCAACTGGGGCCGCTGAAGACGATCTTCCCCACCAACGGAATTCCAAGTCCAAACAACATTTTGACCCTTCAATCGCAGGATTCGGGTGAGAATGTCACTCTAAACGAAGGGTTGGGTGGCGCCATTTCATTGCCTTTGCCGCCAAAGGCGGGTGTGAGCAGCACTTTAATATTCGGATTGAATTACAAGCTCTATGACGAGGCCAGCTACAACACGAACAACTTTTATACTTCCTTCGTTTATACGAATGGGAACCTGGGGCCGACGAACATTTCCTCCAGCCTTCATTCCCCGCAACCGGTCCGTTATTCCGATGTGCAGTATCTGCCTTTGAACATCGGCTTAAACGGCTCCATCCCCGACAAGCTGGGCACCACATTTTTCAACGTGCAGGCCAATTACAATCTGGCCGTCCTCGACGGCTACACGAAGACCGTGGCCACGGTAAAGGATACAAACGGTGTCAGCACCACCACCACGACCGTCGCCCACGGCGGGTTTTCCCAAATCACCTACAGCTCGAATGCCAGGGATAATTATGTGACGGTTCAGGCCGGCGCGAGCCGCGACCAGAACATTTACAAGGAATGGTCGGTGCGGCTGCATGCCGACGGCCAGTGGGCGGACACTCCCCTGTTCAGTAATGAACAGTATGGCATGGGCGGCCCGGCGGGGGTGCGCGGATATCAGAGCGGCGTGGCCTATGGCGACACCGGCTGGCGCATGACGGTTGAACCGCGCACGCCGCAGATAAGCATCGGCATGGCGGGCAATGAAGGAGATGCCGCACCGGTCTGGGTGCGCGGACTGACGTTCGTGGACTACGGACAGCTCTACCGGCTTGACCCAACACCGGGTTACTCACTCAACAGCGCGTCATTTTTGGGCATTGGCTGGGGTGTGACGGCCAACATCGGGAGCCACCTCGATGCACGGTTGACCATGGCCTGGCCGCTTTTGAGCAACGCAGCCATACCCGGAGGCTCCGCCTATGTTTATTTCGCCATCGGTGCGCAATTCTAAAACCATGAATACGCAAAAGTCACAGATTTGTAACGTAAGACTCGTTGCCTGCGCTATAAACTACGACGACTGTAACCGATGAAATTTTCGAGCCATCATCCTTACGTCTTGCGCCGTTGTCTCGTCACCGGTGCGGCAGTTTTCGGTCTGGTTTTGGAAGCTCCGGCCAATCCCACCGGGCTGAGTGTGCCGCCCGGCTCGGCCATGCCGCCGATCCAACAAACCCCTTTGCAGCTCAACATTACTGTCGGCAACAATGCGGTGCTCAACTGGCAGCACTTCAACATCGCCGCCGGCGAGACGACCATTTTTCAACAGCCATCGGCGCAGTCCATCGTGTGGAACCGCATCAACGATCCGAATCCGTCGCAGATTTTTGGCAGCCTTCAGGCCAACGGCGTCGTCGTGCTGCTGAATTCTTCGGGATTTTATTTCGGGCCGAATTCCTTTGTCAGCGCCGCCGGGCTGGTCGTTTCCACCGCGCAATATGTCCCGCCGGAAAACGGCGGCAGCGGCTGGCAGTTCAACGGCCCGCCGCCGCTGGCCAGCATCGTCAACTACGGCAGGATCAGCGTCGGCCAGAACGGCTCCGCGTTTTTGATCGCCGACCAGATTGAGAATCACGGAACAATTGAAGCGCCCGGCGGAACCATCGGGCTGGCCGCCGGACAGACCGTGCTGTTGAGCGATCGTCCGGATGGCCGTGGCATGAGCTTGCAGGTGAAACTGCCGCAGGGTTCCGTGGACAACTACGGCAACCTCGTCGCCGACGCCGGGACGATTGCGTTGAACGCCAAAGTCATCAATCAGGACGGCATGGTTCAGGCGAACTCGGTGCGGAATCAAAACGGCGTCATTGAACTGGTTGCCGCCGACCAACTGAACCTCGGGGCGGATTCCATTATTCAGGCCAGCGGGGACAATTCGTCGTCCGGCAGCGCCGGCGGCACGGTGACGCTCCAGTCGGAAAATGATTTCGCCGACGATGTCGGCAGCCAAATCATCCTGACCGGCGGCGCGCACGGCGGCAACGGCGGCAATGTCGAAATCAGCGCGCCCAACGTCACGTCGCTGAATTCCAGCATCAACGGCCGGGCGCAGCCAGGTTCGACGGCGGGGAAATTATTGCTCGATCCGGATTACATCATTTTGGATTCGTCTGGTTCAGGTTCCGCCAACGGTGGCACCGTGCTGGCGGGGGACAATGCCGGTGGAACCTTGGATTTGAATGTGAACAGCGCGTTTGCCAACCTCGCGGTTTCGGAAATCATTCTCCAAGCCGTTTATGACATCACGCTGGCGGGCGGAACAACGTGGGATTTGAGCGGAACCATCGGTTCAAGTCTTGGTGGCGTGACCAGTGGCAATCTGATTCTGGAGGCTGGACGCAATATTATTTTTGGTGACTACTCATCCATACTCGACGCCAACAACTGGTCCGTGACACTCAAAGCCGGGGTCAGTTTTCCGTCGGAAAATGTTCAACCCGGTTCCGGATCAATTTACCTGGCGGGTGGTCTGATTGGCGGACAGACCCAGTCCGTCGGCGGCTCCATTCAGACCACCGGCGGTTCCATCACGCTTGCGGCGGGACAGGACATTCAAACCGGCGCAGGTTCGCTGTTCGACTTCAGTGGCAGTTTTCCCGTTGCCATCGAATCTTCAACCGGAGACATAAACCTAAATGCCGGACAGGATGTTCAAATTGATTATAGTTCCGTGGCCACAGCTGGCGGTGGCGGCATTACGGTGACGGCGGGGAGAAATATTCAGATGGACGGCGGCTCCATCGCAACACTTGGAGGTGGTGACATCACGGTTACAGCGGGACAGGACATTCAAGTTGGATCCGGTTCCATCACCACGGCCGCTGGTGGCAATATTACAGCGACGGCGACAGCGGGAAGCGTGAACACCGGCACGGACACGGGCGGATTTAGTTTCGTCAGTGCCAAGTCGTTATACTATGTTGACACGTCAACTCCGGGCAACCTCGGCGGCATCAGCACTGCGGGCGGTGGCGATGTCACTATTTCCGCCGGACAAGATATCATCAGCTATTTGCCGAGCGGTTCAATTGATCAGTCCGTAACACTGACACCTGATGCAGGTAGTGGGGCGTTTGGATCGGGAAATGTCACACTGAATGCGGGGCGCAACGTGGAGGGACATTTCGTTGTCACAGCCGGCGCCGGTGTCATCAACGCCGGAAACAATGCTGGTGTCGATACGAGCGTCGCCAATTCGGACGGGTCACAGGGGGAGAATCTGGCATTAAGCATGGCGGTCGGCGATGGCAAAAATCCGGGAGGATGGACGGTGAATGCGGGCCAGGACATCCTGTTGCAGGAAGTCCGCAATCCCAACGGCATTTTTAACATAGCTGGCGGCAGAACAACTACTCATTTGTTCAATTACGCGCCGGATGATTATGTGAACTTGAACGCGGGGCATTCCGTCGAGCTTCTCGGCAACAGTGTCCCGCGGAACTCTGGCGAGGTCATCCCAATCATTTATCCTCCAATCCTCGACATCACCGCCGGTGCGGGCGGGGTTGTTCTTGGAAATAATATCATCCTGTTTCCGTCGGCACCGGGCAGCTTGAACATTTCCACGACCGGCGGCGGGGCTTTCGAGTCGCAGGCTTATGCGAATTATTTGTCGGCCCTGGCGAATTACGATCTCCTGAGTCCCAGCGTCCAATTGAATACGCCGCTGCCACAGCCACCCAGCGGCCAGATGCAAATCATCGTGTCCGACAGCGGCCGGAAACAATTTGTGTTCAGCGGAACTCCCTTTGGGGTTTCCGATCACTTCACCACTCCAATCCATCTCAACAGCCCCACCGAAGTGGCGCTGAACATTTCCGGCGACTTGGACAACATTGAACTCGTTTCGCCGGAGGCGGCGCAAATCAACGTGGTCGGCAACATGAACAACAGCAGCCTGATTGCGCAAAATCTCCAACCGACCGACGTGACCAGCATCAATGTCGGCCAGACGGCCAAGAACAACATGGAAACCAGCGGCATTCTAAATCCCGCCACGGATTCAAATCTCACGGTGGGCGGCGATGTTTTAAATGCGAGCGAGTTCAACAGCATCCAATTGGTGGCGGCGCCTGATTTAGCCCTGTTGGATCTGGCCTACGACCCAACAAGTGCTCAACAAGTGACACCGCTGGCGGACTTGGCCAGTCATTTGAATTACGACCCCACGACGGGGCTGTTGACGTATCAGGGAAAAATGAACCCGATCTATGAAGGTGATTTGTCGAGTCTGGAAATTGTTGTTGGCTACAATAACGATGGAACGCCGCGAACGACGACTGTCAACATACTAAGCCCGGCCGAGGCGAATGCCTTGTATCAGGCCAGCCAGAATTCGCCCACCACCCAGAACGATGGCTATTCCATTGGCGGCGGCGGCCAGTTCGACATCAACGCCCATAATTTGAACCTCGGCTCGACGCATGGCATTCAATCGGTCGGGCCGGGCAACAATGGCGTGCTCGCCAATTATTTTACGCGCGGTGCGGACATCAATGTCGCCCTTTCGGGCAACCTGGACATGTTTTCAACCAGCATCGCTTCCATCAACGGTGGAAACATCACCGTGGATGCCGGTGTAGTTCCCATTTACAACTACGATCAACTGACTGGCAACAATCAACTGACGGGTTATGACGTGGTCAATCCCGATGCCCAGGTGAATGTGGGTTCGGCTTTCTTCACCGGTGACAATGAATATGTGCGCGGCATGTTCACCGCCGGACTCGGCAACGTGGACGTGACTGCCAGTGGAAACATCAGTTTGAATGGTTCGCGCGTCGCAGCCTATGACGGGGGTGATGTCACGATCGTATCGTTATACGGCAGTCTGGACGCCGGCTCCGGCGGCAGCAGTGCGGTGGCGGTCAATGAAATCTATGTGGATCCAGTCACGCACCGGGCATATAATTATTCGCCGACCATTCCCGGCAGCGGTGTTCTCGCCACCACCTTTCCGCCGCGCAACCCATTGTTCCCAGCGCCGGAATATGGCGTGGGGAACATCCTGATCGAGACACCGAATGGAAACATCAATGCCAGTAGCGGCGGCATCCTGCAGCTTCCGTTGAACGGAGTCGGTTCCTCCACCGCGACGGTAACTCTCCTGGCCGGCGAAAATCTGGTGAATTCAGCCGGGACGGTTATTTTGCCGGGTTCACCGGCCAGAGACATCAACGCCAGCGGCTCCGGCGTCATCGGCGGGAACGTCAGTTTGAAGGCGAGCGGCAACATCAACGGCCTGATCATTGCCCGCGGGAACGCCAACATCAACGCCGCACAAAATTTGAACGTGACCGCGCTGGCGGAGGGCACGGTCAGCGCCAACGCCGGCGGCACAATTTCCGGCACCATCATCGGCATCGGCGGCATCAGCGCCAGCGGCAGCAGCATTGACGCCTCGCTGCTTTCCAATAATTCCATCAGTGGCGCGACCACCGGGCAATCCGGCATGGCGCAAGGCACCGCCGCCAATGCCACCAGCCAGGCGGCTTCCAATAATGATTCAAACCAGACAGCCGAAAAATCCGCAACGAGCGACGACACCGACGATTCGAACAACAAGAAGAAGCCGATTTCCCTGGCGCAGAAGGTGGGCCGGGTGACGGTTATTTTACCAACGAAAATCAATTAAGGAAAAACCATGACCATGACTATAGAACCGATGCTGGCCGCGAATGCGGCGGTGTTTGCCATCAAGAACGCGACGATGGAGGGCAAGATCACGGTGATCGTGCTGCTGCTGTTGTCGCTGTTCAGTTGGACAATCATCCTGACCAAATTCCGGCAGTTGATGATTGCGCGGGGAGCGACCAAGAAGTTTTTGGAAGCCTACGCTTCCACGCGCGACCCGCTGGACATTCAGCGCAGCAACCAGGAGTTTGACGGGGCGCCGGCGTATCAGCTCTACATCCGCGGCGCGGACGAGCTGGCGTATCATTTGAAAAACCGGCCGGTGGAAGTTTCCGGCCGGCCCAAACCGGTGGCGTCCAACCTGCCGCCGGGCGCGGCAAACGAGCATACTGATGTGTTGGCGCGGGACCGGATGACGAAAATCAGCATTGCGTCATTTGACGCCGTGCGGGTGACGCTGGAAGAAGCCGCCGGCGCCGAGGCGATGGGTTTGGAGAAAGGGATGATTGTATTGTCCACCGCAGTGGCCGGTGGGCCGTTCATCGGGTTGCTCGGCACGGTCTGGGGCGTAATGTCCACGTTCGCCAGCATCGCCGAAAACAATTCGGCGAGCCTGACGACGATGGCCCCCGGCGTCGCGGCCGCGCTCGTGGCCACCGTCACCGGCCTGCTCGTGGCGATCCCGGCGATGTTCGCCTACAACTTCATGGTGACCACCATCCGGGCCATCACCCAGGAACTGGACGGATTCGCCACGCGCTATGCCACGCAGATTGAACATGTCTATGTGGACAACCGTCCGCTGGCCGAGGAGATTAAGTCGGCGAACGAAGTGCTCGCCGGACGCATCGTGGAAGGTTTGAGAGCGTAGGATGAAGAAGTGTTCCAAACCGGCGCATGATGCGTTGACGGAGTTGAACATCACTCCGCTGCTGGATCTTGCCTTCGTGCTGCTGGTGATCTTCATCATCACGACGATTCCGCCGGTGAAGGACGTGGAGTTGAAGCTGCCCAAGGCTACGAAGCATGAGAAGGATCCGCCGCACAAGGCCAACTACATCATCGTCGAGGCCAGCGGCAACCTGTGGTTGAACAAAAAGCCGGTGACCCTCCCGGATTTGCAGGCCGAGTTGTTGAACCTGCGCGAGAACGATCCCGACCTGAACGTGCTCGTGCGCGGCGATGCCCAGACCAAATACAAGCAGATCCGCGCCGTGCTGGACGCCTGCCAGTCGGTCAACATCCCGAAGGTGGATTTGATGACCGAACCCGAACGCAAGCCCTGATCCATGTTGCCGCAAACCCAGATACGCAAGAAGCGCAACTCGTCGAAGGTTAATCTATTGATTTCCATCGCGTTTCACGGATTGATTGTGCTGGTGGTGCTCTATTTTGCCGCGCGGACGGGACTGCTGGGCAAGCAGCTCAAAAAGATCACCGTGACCATGGAAAAGGAGAAGCCGCCGGAAAAGCCCAAGGAGCCGCCGAAAGTCGAGCCGCCCAAGATTGTGGAAACGCCGAAAATTGTGGAAGCACCGAAAGTGGTCGAAGCGCCGCCGACAGTCGCCCCGCCGGTGGTTGCGCCGGCGGCGGCGGAACTGCCATCGTTTGATTTTGACGGTGGCAAGCTGGTGCAAAGCAGTTCCGACCCGGTGCAGCTTTACAAGGGGATGCTGGAATATGCGTTGCGCTCGAAATGGAACCGGCCGACAGACATGGCCGATGACGACTACGTAGCCGAAGTCGAGGTGACGGTGGATCGGATTGGAAAAATCAGCGATGTCCAGTGGAAGAAAGGTTCGGGCAACCGCGTCTGGGATGACACGGTGCGGCAGGCGCTCGCCGCGACGACGAGCATGACCCGGCCGCCGCCGACCAACTTTCCGTCGCGCGTGACGATCCGGTTCGACGTTCAGTCGGAGGCGACGGAACCTATTTTGCAATGAGACTCAAGAAGACATCCAAGCGGGCGCAGAGCACGATGCACGAGTTGAACATCACGCCGCTGCTGGACCTAGTGTTCGTGCTGCTGGTGATCTTCATCATCACGACGCCGCAGATGATGAACAACCTGGAGATGACGCTGCCCTCGGGCAAGCCGCCGCCGCCGAGCAAGGAGAAGCCCAAGATCAACAAGATCGCCGTGTCGGCGAACGGCCAGATCACGCTAAACGAAATGAAAGTCACGCCGGACGAACTCAAGGCGGATCTGAAAGCAATGAAGTCGTCCGACCCGGATCTGAAAGTCGTGGTCAAGGGCGCGGACGAGGCGGACTACCAGAACATGGTTTCCGTCCTGGATGTCCTCCAACAACTCGACATCACCAAAGTGGGTCTCGCCACGGAGTAGAAATGCCTAATACCAACTCAACCCTCGACCACGTCCAGTTCGATGGGATCAACCTCGACACCGTTTTTCCGCAATCATTTCACGGCGGCGGCGATGGTTTCCGGTTTGCCGGTGAGTTCCAGCGCAATGAAGCCAACCTCGTCGTTGACGTTGGCACTGCGGATGTTGAAGACGAGGTTATTTTTTTTGCTCAACTCCCAAATCAGCGGGCGCTTGGCGCGCTCCGCCGGGAAGGTGAGCCAGTAGCGTTGGGATTGCTTGGCCATAATGGTTTCATGCTTCGGGAATTGCCCGGCTAGGTGGAGTGGTTACCGGGTTTAAATGTGAAATCCTTGTTGCCAACGGCAGGTTTTTGATCTGTCGGCCTCCTTGTCACTGGCCGTTGGCAGCCAGGCGGCCTTGTGCGTGGAGTGCAAAAGCGAGCTGCGGGAAAATTCCAGCCGAACAACTTATAAAACCCGCCGTTGAATCGCACGGATGCGATCAGTTATTTTTGCGGTGGCTAGGAACTTCCTAGTCGCAGGCGGTGCGGGTGCGGGGTAATCCTGTTTATGCGAACTCTCGGCAAATTATTGTTTCCGCACCTGCCGCCCGACCAGCGTCGGAAGCGAATAAACACAATCACCCTCGTCTTGCTGGTCATTTTGGTTTTTGGAGGAACCGTGGGGGCGGTGATTTTCTTTACGAACCGGCGTTAAGAACGCGGGCAGTTATTTTGGCCGTGATGCAATAGCGTGCAGTCCCGAGACGCGCGATAAGGTTGTTTGCCCATTGCATCCAAGTTTTGTGTCACGGTCTGTTTTTTTCGCAGTGTTGCACTCAAAATGGGTCGAACGCCGTTATTTTGCGGGGGTGGAAGCGGGTTTCGGATAACCGCTTGTCGGTCCAGCCAGCCGGTCAAGTGCTGCGGCCAGTCGAAGATGCTCGCCGGCCTGGGGCAGTTCCCCATGTTGAACGCAGGCTGACACGCGCTTATAACCACTCTACATTTTTTCCAATCGCAGCAGCAACACGTCGTGGCCTGGAACCTCGGCTTCGAGAATCTTCACGGTGTCGCCGGCGGACTGCTTGGTCCAGAGGTTCCGCAGCGAATAGGTGGTCATGGCGAAGTGTGCGTCGCGTTTGGAAAAGCTGTCGGCGACGTTTTCATTTTTCCAGTCGAAGGAGATTTTCTTCGCGTCTTTGTTCCGGTTCAACACGCACATCGCCCAACTGTCGCCGGTCAACGGCTTGAACCAGACTTCGACGTTGTCGTTGGTGGAATAAACAAATCCCTCCACGCCGAGCGCGTCCTGGTTCACCGCCAGCACGTCCTTGTCGGTCAGGATTTTTAACGTCTCAGACGGCATGTGCCGCAGATCGTTCCCGGACATTAGCGGCGCGGCCAGCAGGCACCACATAGTGAAATGCGCGCGGTCCTCGTTCACGCTCATGCCGTTGCCGACCTCGAGCATGTCGGGATCGTTCCAGTGGCCGGGACCGGCATAGGTGCGCAACGGCTTTTGCGCGTCGAGAATCTGTAGCACGCCCCATTGCTGCCAGTTGGTGTGGTCCAGCACGCCGTCAAACGCGGGATAAATATCCGTCGTCGTGCGCCAGGAATGGCCGACGTCGGCCGCCCACAGCCACGGCTTGTTCTGTCCCCATTCGCACAGGCTGAATACCACCGGCCGACCGGCGGCGTGCAGGGCATCGCGCATCGTTGTGTAAGCGCCTTGGGCATTCAAATCCTCGCAACCGCACCAGTCGTATTTCAGGTAATCCACGCCCCAGGACGCGTAGGTGAGCGCGTCCTGATATTCGTGGCCGCGGCTCGCCGGCTTGCCGCCGCAGGTTTTTGCGCCGGCATCGGAATAAACGCCGAACTTCAGGCCTTTGGAATGAACATAGTCGGCCAGCGCCTTCATGCCGGACGGAAAGCGCGTCGGATCCGGCTGGATGAAACCCTGCGTGTCGCGTTTGCCCTGCCAGCAGTCGTCAATGTTGATGTATTGGTAGCCGGCGTCCTTCATGCCGTTGGTGGCCATCGCGTCGGCGGTCTGGCGGATCAAGTCCTCGTTCACGTCGCACTGGAATTTGTTCCAACTGTTCCAGCCCATCTGCGGCGTGAGGTCGAGGCCGTCAAATTTCTGGGCGTGCGCGGAAAGGGCGGAAACACAGACGATGACGGACAAAATTTGTTTCATAATGAATGGGTCAATTGGGCAGGGGTTGTGACATGGCTTTCTTGAAATACGCGCCTTCGCGGGTGGGCGTGAAGTTCCAGTCCTTGATCACGCACGGGCCCCAATGGATGTCGAAACACCACACGGTGTAGGAAATTCCGTGCTTGGCGCAGTAGGAGGTGAGCGCGTCGCCGTAAGTTTCATCGCCGGTGATGGGATTGTAACCACCCGGTTCTTCCGGCGGCAGGAAGCCGACTTCGGTTAGAATCATCGGATATTTGTCCGCGACAAAACCCCAATCGTGGGTCCAGTTGACATCCCACGGCTGCTTGGCCTTCATCGGATAGGGATGCGCAACGAAACCGATGCCCTCGGCGTCAATCGGATCTGTGGCCATGGGTGTGAGGTCATAGCCAAAGTTAAATCCGGCGATGAGCGGAACCGCCGTGCCGCCGTTCGCGCGGATTTCCTTGATGATTTTTTCCATCAGTTCCTTCCATTGCGGCCAGGTGCAGGTGCCAATCTTCAAATCCGGGTTGACCGTCGGCTCGTTGAACAATTCAAAAAACGCGACGGTGTTGTCGCCGTGAAAATGTTTCGCCATCGTCCGCCAGAAATCCAGCGTCTCCGCCTGCGTGGTGTCGTAAAGATTCTGCGGATACAGCTCCGACGAGTTGGAGAAAAATTTTTCCTCGTGCAGGTTGCCAATGCTGTGCCAGTCAATGATGACATACAATCCGGTCTCCTTTGCCCATTCGACGCCCTGGTCGAGCAGCTTGAGGTAATTTTCCTTGCCGTGGATGTGCCATGCCGCCGGATGCACGGGGAAGCGCACCACGTTCGCGCCCCACGATTTCGCCATCTCGAAATAATGTTTGTTCCACTGGCCGTTCCGGTCGAGCTTGTCGGGGTCGCTCGTGTCCAGGCCGCGGAAAATAATCGTCTTTCCGTCGGCGGTGACGAAATGATTTCCCTGCACACTGACATGGCTTAGCTGTGCGAAGGCCTGCGTGGATAAAAATGCGGCACAGAGTCCGCCGAAGAGAATTTTTTTCATAACAATGAATTGAGTTTAATGTGTCTTGCTGCCTGCGGAAATGGCGGACAGCCGGTGGAGCGTTTCCAGGCACGCGCGCGAGGCGTGATACGGCTCCTTCCATTCGCTGACCTTCGGTTTCGTCGGGTCCACCTTGCCATCCGGCGCGATGCGCCAGAACCATTCGCCGTGGACGCGGTCCACCAGATGCTGCTCGATGTAATTCCAGACCTTCAAGGCCGCCGTCAGATATTTTTCCTCGCGCGAAAGCTGGTAGGCGTTCAAAAATCCCACGACCGCCTCGGCCTGCGGCCACCATTCCTTGCCTTGGTCAATGATCTTCCCGCCCCTGCCTTCGTAGCAAACGCCGCCGTCCGGCTCGACGCCCTCGTTCAACGTCGCTTCGGCCATGCGCAGCGCGGTGGTCTGGATTTCCTTGACCAGCGCGTCGTCGCCGAGCACTTCCGCCGCCTCGCACAACAGCCAGCTTCCCTCGATGTCGTGACCGTAGGTGTAGCTGGTCGAACGCACCTGCCAGCTTTCGTCAAAAAAGGAGTTAAAATTATAGGTGCGGGCGTTGACGATCTTGGTCTGAAAAATCCGGATCATCTCGCGCAGGCGCGCGGCGACGCGCGGATCCGGCCAGACGCGATACAGATTCGCGAACGCCTCCATGACGTGCAGGCTGGTGTTCATGGATTTTTTCGCCTCAAGGTCTTCCCCGCTGATGCGGGTTTCGGGGCCAGCCTCGGACCAGTCGCGCCTGCAGCTTTCCAGATAGCCGCCGTT
>CAZIFP010000024.1:0-2510 GCA_964538105.1 uncultured Bifidobacteriaceae bacterium | reverse complement strand
CCCTTGGGCTGCGTGCGGTCGGGTTTGAGGTCGTTCGAGAGCCAGGACATCCAGCCGCCGTTTTCACGGTCCAGCGCCGGGCCGCACCAAAAGGGCATCAGGTTTCCATACAGTTGATCACTGACGCGGCGGGAAAAATTGTTCAATTGATTTGAGTCCATGAAAGCAGCATTCAATTTTTGTCCAGCTTGTAAGCGATTTCCACGCGGCCGATCTGGGTTTCACCCGTCAGCCCGATTTTCAAAAACCTGGCGTCGCCTTTAATATCTTCAGCGTGGAAAATCGCCGGCTTCCAATAGCCGTAATCGTTCGCGCCGACCGGACGATCCTGCCGGTTGGCCTTGATTGGTTGAAAAGTTTTACCGTCGGCTGAAACAGAAAGTTCCAAATCGGCCACGTCCTGCGGGAAAAATACAAACACGCGGAAACCTTTGATGTCCGACGGCAACTGATACGTCAGCGAATCGCCGGCGTTGCCCGCCGCGCGCGTGCAGTCTTCCTTCGCCTTGCGGGCGTCGTGGGTTTCCAGCCGGATGGTGGCTGAGTGCGCGCTCGTTTTGGTGAAGTCGGCGAGTTCGTCCACCAGCGTCGCGTGTGTGACCGCGACCGGGCCGACAATTTTGGAAGGTTCGGAAGTTCCCGCCGCGTTGTTTGCGCGGACGCGGTAATACCAGTTTCCCGCCGGCGCGGATTCATCGCAAAACAGCGGACGATACTGGACAAAGCTTTCGTCAACGTCGTTTCCGGCGACGGTCCACGGCCCATCGGCCATCAGCGCGCGTTCGACGGTGTAGTTTTGCGCGCCAACCGAACCCTGCCACGAAATCGCGGCGGCATCGGTGATGGGCAAGAGTGTCGGCGGTGCGGGAACCGGAACCGGCGGCACGGGCAATCCGCGGATCGCAAACGCATCGGCGCGGACGATGTCGAGCAGCTTGATTTCGTCGTAGGGATTTCCCATGACCGAGCCGGGCCAGTGGAAGGCTTTATACAAATCAGCGCCGTCGGGTTCGCTATGCCAGTAGAAGCCGCCGGTGCGGTTGCGGAAGCGCAGGCTCCAGAGCAGTCCGCCCGAAACCGGACTGTCCATGATGGCCTGCATCGCGTCGCGCATTTCGCCGGTGCTTACAAAACCGAATTCGCCGATGATGTAGGCCTTCTTGCCGTTCACCATTTTGGCGTCGTCACGAATCTGCTGCGCCATCGTGCGCGCATCGCGGGAACTCGGATAATGATGCGTGGTGACGATGTCCACGGCGGGACAGTCCAAAATATCCGCGCGGATGCCGCCGTCAAAACCGTCCATCACGAGATGGTTCGTGTCCACACTCTTGATGAAGGCGGCGACGGTTTTCGTCCACGATGTCGGGCCACGCAACTCGTTGCCGGTCTCCCAGCAAAGAACCGCCTTGTCATCGCAATAACGCACACCGGTCAGTGAATTGGTGCGCGTCAAAACGTAGCGGACCATGTCCTCGTAATCGGCGATGAGCTGCGGGTCGGTCCAGAAACTGTTTTTCGGTTTGCCGCGCCACGCGGCGAACTCCTCGCGGCCGCCCTGCCACGGCCAGTTGTTGATGAGCGGGATGATGAGCCGGATGTGCTGTTCGTTGGCGAGCTTGAGCGCGAGATCCATCGTGCGAAAACCATCCTCGTTGTATTTGCCAAGGGCGCGGACGTATTTGGGAATGCTGGCATCCTCGGTCGCCCGCTGGATTGGGATGGAATAGCTGCGGACGACCGTGCCGCCGAGCTGGCGGACCGTGGCGAAGGCGTCGGTCAGCTCAAATTCATCCGGCAGCAGCCAGTCGTTCGGTGCGTCCCAGGCGAAGTTGTCCTCGACGATGAGCAGGTTCGGGATGTTCCAGGAAATGAAACGGAATTCCTGGTCGCCGTCAAACAGCTTGCCGTCGCGCGCGGTGATGAAATTTTGAAACGGAGCTTCCGCCGCAAAAGCAGAAACCACCACGGAACACAAAGCCGCGACTGTTGCAAAAAATTTCATTTTGGATTTTCCCCGGCCTCGGGAACCGCGTCGGGCGTGGGTGCCGGCAGACGGTCATACCAGGTTTTCTTGAGGATGAAACAGGTGACGATCAACACGGCGAGCGTGATGGCGGCATTGCGAAAACTGCGCAGGACAACGAACATGGCGAGCACGATGAAACAAGTCTGCCAGATCGTGCCGACGCCGATGTTGAACATGTCGCGGTAGAAATCCTTGTTCCGCTGGAAGCTGGGATCGGCGGCCACCACTTTGCGATAGACCGGCCCCCAGAAACCCCACGGCCGCACCCGGCGGTAGAAATCAATCAACACCGATTCCTCTTCTTGCTTGGACAGATAAGTTCCGAGGAGACAGCCCACGAGCGAAAGGACGAGGATGAGCGGGAACGAAGTGATGGGATGGCCGAGCAGCACCATCACGTTGGCGGCATCCGCGCCGAAATGCGATTCCACACACGGCTGGAGCAGCGGAATGACATGCGGCATGACCAGCGGCAATCCCA
>CAZIFP010000023.1:0-18233 GCA_964538105.1 uncultured Bifidobacteriaceae bacterium | reverse complement strand
AATTGGGGCGGCGGGGATTTGGAAGGGTCGTTGACAATTTTACAAGGCGGGACGTTGAGCATTTCCAACACGGTGTATTTTGACGAAACCAGCCCCTACAACAATAACGCGGCGCTGACGAATTACGGGACGGTCGTTTGTGTGGGCAACATTGCCAGCTTCGCCAACGAGGGCAGCCTGGGCGGCACGGCGACCATTGACAACGCCGGACTCTGGGAATCCGTCGCCGACAATACGATTCAAGTTGAAGCCACCAGCACCAACCTTTTCATCAACACCGGCACACTGGAAAAGATTGGCGGCACCGGCATTTCTTACATCTATTGGAACTTCACAAATCGTTTTGGAATACTGGACGCGCAAACGAACACCCTGTCTCTGGCTGGTAATTATGATCTGACCGGCGGCACGTTAAATGTCGGCATCAACAGCCTCGCCAACAATGGAGTCATTAATCTTTCGGGCAGCCCGGCCACTTTGACCGGCACGTTGAGCGCCAACTTCAATGCGGGTTTTCTGCCGGCTGTGAATAATTCCTGGCAGATAATCAATTACACCACGTCATCAGGTGTTTTCAGCCAGACGAATTTGCCACCGATTGCAGTCTGGCAGGTGATGGGCAACGCCACCTCACTGACGATTAAAGTTCTGAGGCTGGTGCCTCAGATGAGCTGGCCGTCACCGTCAGACATCGTCTATGGCACCGCGCTCAGCAGCAGCCAGCTCGACGCCACGGCCAGTTGGAACAGTTCACCGGTGTCCGGCTCATTCATTTATAACCCGCCCCTTGGCACCGTGCTTCAATCGGGATCCAACCAGACTCTTTCCGTGACTTTCATGCCCTCCGACACAGCTACCTATATAAATGTCACAACAAATGTCGTCATCAATGTTCTTAAAGCGCCGCTGGGTGTCACTGCGAACAACCAGAGCAAGACTTACGGACAGAACTTTACCTTTGCCGGCACTGAGTTCGTGCCCAGCGGTCTAGTCAATGGAGATACCGTGACCAGCGTCTCGCTCGCCAGCGCCGGGGCCGTCTCCAATGCGCCGGTCAGCGGTTCACCCTATGCGATCACCATCAACAACGCGCTAGGCGACGCGGGCCTGACCAACTACATCATCACATACACCAACGGCCTCCTGACGGTGAACAAGGCGCCACTGGGGATCACCGCGAACAACCGGCTCAAGACCTACGGACAGACGGTGATATTCGCGGGCACGGAATTTACCCCGAGCGGGTTGCAAAATTCAGAGACGGTTGGTTCCATAACGCTGACCAGCGCGGGCGCGGGCGGGACAGCATCTGTGGCGGGTTCGCCTTACAGCATCGTGCCCAGTGCGGCCACCGGCGGGACGTTCGCGCCGGGCAATTACGCGATTACTTATACCAACGGCACTCTGATGGTTGGCCCCGCGCCTTTGGGCATCACCGCCAACACCCGGATCAAGACCTACGGACAAAACGTCGCCTTCGCGGGAACGGAATTTGTGTCCAGCCCGTTGCAGAACGCCGAGACGATTGGCACGGTCACGCTGACCAGCGCCGGGGCGATCTCCAACGCGCCGGTGAGCGGCTCACCTTACAGTATCGTGCCGAGTGCGGCCACCGGCGGGACATTCACGCCGGGCAATTACGCCATCGTCTACACGAACGGCACCTTGACGGTGAATCGCGCGGGCTTGACGGTGACGGCGAACAATGCCGCCCGCACCTACGGCGCGGCGAATCCTGCTTTCAGCGTGAGCTACAGCGGATTTGTGAACAATGAAACCGTCAGCGTGGTCAGCGGCGTGCCTGGTTTCAGCACGCCTGCGACGGTGACCAGCGGGATCGGCGGCTACGCCATCACGCCGTTGTTGGGCACGCTGACTGCGGCCAATTATTCGTTCGGGCCGTTCAACAACGGCACACTGACGATCAACCCCGCGGCGTTGGGCATCACCGCCAGCAATTTGAGCAAGACCTACGGCCAGAACGTGACGTTTGCAGGCACGGAGTTTGCCGCGAACGGATTGTTGAACAGCGATACCGTGACCCACGTCACGTTGACCAGTGCCGGAGCCATCTCGAATGCGCCCGTGAGCGGCTCGCCTTACAGCATCGTGCCCAGCGCGGCCACCGGCAGCGGTTTGACCAACTACACCATTGCCTATACCAACGGTGTGTTGACAGTGAACAAGGCGTTGCTGGGAATCACCGCGAACAGCCGGGGCAAGACCTACGGTCAGAACATCAACTTCGCGGGAACCGAGTTTGTGTCCAGTCCGTTGCAGAACGCCGAGACGATTGGCACGGTCACGCTGACCAGCGCCGGGGCCATTTCAAATGCGCCGGTGAGCGGTTCTCCCTACAGCATCGTGCCCAGCGCGGCCACCGGCGGGACGTTCGCGCCGGGTAATTACGCGATCACCTACACCAACGGCGCATTGACCATCAGTCCCGCCTCATTGGGAATCACCGCCAACAATCGGGGTAAGACTTACGGTCAAACAGTGACGTTTGCCGGCACGGAATTTACACCCGTCGGTTTGCAGAATTCGGAGACAGTGGGTTCCGTGACACTGACCAGTCCGGGTGCCGTGGCCACCGCATCCGTGGCTGGTTCGCCCTACAACATCACGCCGAGCGCGGCCACGGGCGGCACCTTTACGCCGGGAAATTACACTATCGGCTACACCAACGGCGCGTTAAGCGTGAACAAGGCGACGTTGACCATCACGGCCAACAGCACGAACAAAATTGTCGGGGAGACGTTGACGTTTGCCGGAACGGAATTCACGGCGAGCGGTTTGCAAAACTCCGAGACGATTGGCACGGTCACGCTGACGAGCGCGGGCGCGGTGTCCACGGCGGCGGCGGGGCCATACAACATTGTTCCCAGTGCGCCCATTGGCGGGACATTCTCCCAAGGGAATTACTCGGATATTTTTGTGGACGGGACGCTCACCGTTTCGGGTGCGCCTGAACTCACCCTGACCGCGCTCGGCAATCAATATGTGCTGACGTTCCAGTCGGTGTCCGGCCAGATATACCAGTTGCAGTCCAAGACGAATCTGTCGCTTGCGGCCTGGTCGTCGCTGGGCGGGACAATTAACGGAACCGGCGGCACGGTGAACGTGACCAACGCCCTCGCCGGTCCGCAATCCTTCTTCCAACTGGAAATCATGCCTTGATTGGCGAGGCGAAACCAAAACTGCAAAACATCAGCAGTGAAGCGCGCGTTGGAGCAAGGCTTTTTCGCGGTCGCCGTAAAGGGTCAGTCCGCAGTATTGACACTGGGCGGCAAGAGGAGCAAACCGCCTTCATGCCCGGTTGCGACGTGGCTGACACAACCAAAAATCACTTCAGCATTTCCGTCAACGTGGGTTCCATTGCGTCAGCCCAGATTTGATAACCCTTGGCGTTCGGATGCAACAGATCGGGAAAAAGGTCGCGCGACAATGTGCCGTCGGGCGCGAGAAATTTATCGCCGAGGTCGAGGAATTTCACCTTGCTGCCGTCGTCCAGCTTGGAAAGCCCGATGTTCACGGCCTTGACCTGCTCGCGAATCGGATCGGCTTTATCGCCGCGCGGAAAAACACCGAGCAACAAGATTTTGGTCTGCGGCAGGCGAACCTGGATTTGCCGGACCAGATTGGAAACACCCTCGATGATTTCCGGTGTGAGGTTGCGCGGCTGGCCGTTGTCCTCATAGCCGTGGTTGTTGGTGCCGATGAGCAGGACGACGACTTTTGGGTGGATGTTTTCCAGTTCACCATTCTCGACGCGCCAGAGGACATTCTGGATGCGGTCGTAGCCAATGCCGAAATTCGCCGCATGACGTGGCGCGTAAAATACCGGCCAGATTTTGCTGCCACCGTTGCCCCAGCGCCAGCCGTCGGTGATGGAATCGCCTAAGAACAAAAGGTCAACGCCGCCTTTTTTCGCCTCGGCCACATACGCCTCGTGCCGCGACATCCAGTTGGTCGGGAAATCGCGCGGCATCGGCACCAGCGCGGTGTTTTCGGCAAAGGATAGAAGCGGAAAAAATGCCGCCAGAGCAAAAATGATGGAACGGATTTTCATTTGCGGAAATTGAATTTGCCCGGCGGTCAGGATTTGGGATCCATCGGCAGGTGCGTGAAGATGGCCACCGCCTGCGCGCGCGACCGGACGTGCAATTTTTCGTAAATCCGGCGGATGTAGGTGTTGACCGTCGGCACGCTGATGGCGAGCTTCTCGGCGATTTCCTTGTAGAGATAGCCGCGCGCGAGCAGTTCAATCACTTCGCGTTCCCGCGGCGAAAGGTCGTTGGTGCCGTCCGTCTCGCTTTCGGTCCGGCGAAACGACTGGACGACTTTGCGGGCGATCTGGCTGCTCATGGGCGAGCCGCCGGCGTGGACGTCCTTCAAGGCGTCAATCAACTCGCTTCGTTTGGTTTGCTTGAGCATATATCCGGAGGCGCCCGCCGACAGTGCGTCGAAGATGTGGTTGGCGTCCTCATAGACGGTGACCATGACGAACTGGGTGTTGGGCAGGCGCGGCTTTAGCCGCCGGACGCACTCGATGCCGTTCATGCCGGGCAGATTGATGTCGAACAACACCACGGAAGGATTTTCCACCGGCAGCCGGGCCAGCGCCGTCTCGGCGTCGTCAAATTCGCCCGCGCATTTGAAACCATCGGCGTCACGAATCCAGCCGGCGAGGATTTCCCGCGCCGGCACGTCGTCTTCCACGATGGCCACCGAAATGTTGTTCACTTTCTGCTTCATAATTTAACCTCCGGTTGCCAAAAGTCGTGTCCCTTTAATTGATGACACAAAGCAGTCAAATTTAAGTTGTCTCCCGCGCGGAGGCCGGCACGGAAACGAAGAATTTGATTTCCGTTCCCGACCCGGTCTCGCTCTTAATCTCGCACCGGCCGCCGATTTTTTCCAGCCGCTGGCGCAGATTTTTCAGGCCGTTGCCGCGTCCCAGCCGCTGGGTCTCCCAGTTGTTTTCCGCCGCCGCGACATTAAATCCTTTGCCGTTGTCCTGGATGATTACGCTGAAGCCGGCCGCATCAATCGTCAGGGAAACGACGACCCTGTCCGCGCCGGAATGTTTGACGATGTTGTGCAGCGCCTCCTTGAAGGCCAGAAAGACGTTGTGGCGCATCTCGGCGGTGATCGGCCAGTGAGGAAGCTGCAACGGCACGTCGAGGCGGCAGCGGATGTGAATGGAAACCAGATATTCCTGCGCAAAATTTCCCAGATAATTTGCAAGGCTGTCCAGCGTGTCGTGGATCGGGTTGACGGCCCAGACAATTTCATCCAATGAACGGGTCAGTTCACGCGAGGTGTCGAAGATGCGGTCGAGCTGGGCGCCGGCCTGTCCCGGATTGCTCAAATCACCTTGCACGGACTGGCTCAAGAGCGAGATGCGCGTGAGGTTGGCGCCGACATGGTCGTGGATGTCCTTGGCGATGCGGGTGCGTTCGCGTTCGACGGCCTGCTGGCGCTCGACGCGTTCAAGCTTGGCACGCATCCGGCGCCGGGAAATCAGCCAGCCGCTGCCAGCCACCAGCACGGTGATGGCCAGCACCGCGACGGCGCGGAACCAATAGGTCTGCCAGAAATGCGGCAGCAGCGTGAACTCCAGCGACGCGCCGGTGTCGTTCCAGACGCCGTCGCTGTTGCAGGCGCGGACGTGGAAGGTGTATTTTCCGGGCGGAAGGTAGCTGTATTCGGCAACGCGTTTGTTGCCGGCATCCTGCCAGTCTTTTTCCCAGCCTTCGAGGCGGTATTGAAACTGCATTTTGGTCGGCGCGGCAAAACTCAAGCCGGTGTAATGAAATTCAAAACGCTGGACGCCCGGCAGAATCCGCAGTTCTTGGCGCTGCGGGAAATCTTCGGCCAGCGCGTGTCCGTTCGCGTCAATTTCCTCAATGACCACGGGCGGTGGCAGGTGATTGACTTTGATGGTTTCCGGATGGATCACCACCACGCCGCCGGCGGTGGGAATCCACAGGCGGCCGTCCGCAGTCCGGCAAAGAGATGGTTGCATGCCGCCGGAACATTGGAGCGATGGCATGCCGTCGCCCAGGCCATAAACGAGGCAGTCAACGGTGTTGGTTTTGCCGTCGGCGCAATCGTTGAGCTGTTGTAGGGGAACCCGGAAAATTCCGTTGTTGGAGCTAATCCAGAAATTTCCAAGGTCGTCTTCTTCGATGCCGTTGATGGAATTGCTGGGAAGCCCTTCAGTCGAATTGATCTTCGAAAAACGCCCATTTTTCAAACGGCACAAACCGCCGCCGTCGGTGCCGATCCAGAGTTCGCCATTCGTGTCCAGATGCAGACAGATGAGATAATCGCTCGCAAGTCCGTCACCCTTGAAAAATTGTGTGACTTTGCCGTTTTGCAGCCGGCCGAGTCCGCCGCCGACCATGCCAAACCAGACGGTTCCATCCTTGTCTTCCGCAATGGCCCGCACATCCGGCAGTTTCAAGCCGTCTTTTTCACCAAGCCATTTGACCGTGTCCGCCTGATGCCGCAGCAAGCCGCTGGCGGTGCCGATCCAAGTGATCCCATCCCGCGCCTGCAGCATTGAGGTCATGGGCACGATGACGTTTTTCAATTCCGCCGGCGTGACAAAATGGTCGCCTTGTTCCACAAAGACGCCGCCGCCCCAGGTGCCGGCCCAAAGCCGGTGCTGTTCATCCTCGGACACACACCAGACAAACAGGTTGGCGAAGCCCGCGCTGGTGCCGAAATGCTCCCAATCGCCGGTGCTCTTCAAATGGTAAAGTCCCGCGCCTTCGGTTCCCACCCAGATGCCGTTCTCACCATCGGCGGTAGTGGAAAGCGGCACGCATCCCTGCCAATGGTCGGGGGGATAAATGGTTTCCACTTTGCTTGGACACAAGGCGACCAGTCCTTCGCTGCCCGCGCCCATCCACAAGGTTCCTTCGCGGTCTTCAAACAAACAGCGGATCCAGTCGTTCGGGAATCCGTTGGTGTGGCAGAAATGCAGCGTCGGTTGATTTGAGTAAAGCAGAAAAAGTCCGCTGTCCACCGTTCCGAGCGCGACACCACCGGATCTGGTTTGAAGCATAGTGGAGAAGGATGAACTGCGCGGATTGGCGCCAAGATTTTGAGTCCAGGCCTGGCCGTTCCACTTTCGCACCAATCCGTCGCTGGCCACCCAAAGCTGGCCGTCATGGCTGGGACAGATGCCCAGAACGTAAGTGCCCACAGGGTCGCTGGTGGTTGGCAGCGGGATCAACTGCCCGCCTTTGAGCGGAGCCATCCGGCCGCCGCTCACCACCCACAACTGGCCGGAGGCCGCCTGCTTCATGAGCGCCACCCCGTCATTGTTCGGCAGGGAGCAGGTCAATCCGTCCCGGATGCGTTCCAAAGTTCCATCATCATTCAGCATCCAGATGTCACTGGCTTCGTCGGCGTTAATGGCCGAGATTTTCCGGCGCACGCCGCTTTCCTGGATGCCGAGTGATTCAAATTTTCCGTTGCGATAGCTGGTCAGGTCGCCGCGTTCATGTCCGATCCACAGGATGCCTTGCGCATCCTCATAAAGGCTGGTGATGCGGTCGCTTTGCAGCTCCGGCGTGTTGGCGCTGTTGAAGACGGTGAACCGCACCCCGTCGAACCGCGCAAGTCCGCCGTAGGTGCCCACCCACAAGTAGCCGTCGCGTGTCTGGACGATGGCCGTGACCACGTTGCCGGGCAGACCGCTGTCGGTTTTCCACGAACGCACGAAAAATTTTGGTGCCGCCGGTTCGGCCGTGGCAGACGGCAGGTTCGTGCCAAAAACAACGGATGTGAAAACGCAGACCCATGGCAAGCCCGGCGCTCCGAAGCTGCGCCTCTTGAGAAAGAGTGCCGCCAAATTCTTCAAAGCCGGCCAGCAGTTGAACATGACCGGATTCTGGCCGCCGCGAAAACCGCGCGCAAGCCAAACCGGTCCAGACTTTCAGTGAATTCAATGACAAGTGTTTTCATGACAAGACAATCGCCTTGGAAACCTGTTTATTGGCTGAATCTATATGCACCGCAGCTCATAAAACCGGGATTTGTAGTGCAAAACCATGATTGCCATGAAACAACTGCTGCTTCCGCGACACTAAAATCCAACAATAAAATTCAATGGTCATTCAATCATCCTCCAAAACTGCGCTCGCGTTATTTCTCTTGTGCTTGTCCAGCCTTGTGTTTATCGCCGTGGCCTGTCGCGCCGACAACTACACGAACTTTGACGTGGCGATCTATATTCCCGTCGGCGCCGTCCAAAGTTTCAAGGATCCGCAAAAGCTGGCCGACGACTGGGCGCGCATCAGCCGCCAGTTGAAGGTGGACAAGGTTTACGTCGAGGTGCAGCGCAACCGGCAGGTGGCGGACGACGCCTTGCTGGAGCAGGTCAAAAAATTCTTTCTCGACCGCGGCGTGCAGGTCGCCGGCGGCATGGCGTTGTCCGACGGTGCCATCGGCGGCCAGTTTAAATCGTTTTGCTACACCGACCCGAAAGACCGCGCATTCGTCAAAAGCGCGGCGGAACTGGCTGCGCGGCATTTCGACGAGGTCATTCAGGACGATTTCTTTTTCAACACGACGAAAAACGCATCCGACATCGCGGCCAAGGGCGGCAATAGCTGGACGCAGTTCCGGCTCGCGCTGATGGACGACGCGGCGAAAAACCTGATTGTCAAACCGGCCAAAGCCGTGAATCCAAAGGTGAAAATGATCGTCAAGTTTCCGAACTGGTATGAGCATTTTCAGGGACTCGGCTACGACCTGGACAAGGAGCCGAAACTTTTCGATGCGATTTACACCGGCACCGAAACGCGCGACGCGGAAATCACCGACCAGCATTTGCAGCCCTACGAGAGCTACCAGATCGTCCGCTATTTCGACAACATCGCGCCGGGCCGCAACGGCGGCGGCTGGGTTGACACTTACGACCTACGCTTCATTGACCGCTACGCCGAGCAGTTGTGGAACACGATGTTCGCCAAGGCGCCGGAAATCATGCTTTTCGAGTGGTCGGCCATGAGCAAACCGATTGTTGCCGGCGACCGCGCGACGTGGGAAAAACTGCCGACCAGTTTTAATTTTGACGAAATTGTGAAGGGCGATTCCGACCCGACCATCGCGCGCGTGGCCGGTTATTCGCTGGAACAAGTTGATCAATTTCTCGGCAAGCTCGGCAATCCCATCGGCATCGCGAGCTACAAGCCGTATCAATCCACCGGCGAGGATTTCCTGCACAATTATCTCGGCATGATTGGCATTCCGATTGACCTCCATCCGGAATTTCCGACGAACGCGAATCTGGTTCTGCTGACCGAATGTGCGAAGTTCGACCCGGATATCGTCGCCAAAATCAAGGGCCAGCTTGCCGCCGGAAAAAATGTCGTCATCACGTCCGGCTTGCTGCGTGCGTTGTCGGGCAAGGGCATCGAAGACATTTGTGAGGTGCGCTACACCGACCACAAATTTCTGACGCACGAATATCTCGGCGGCTTCGGCGCGGGCCGCGGCGCGCTGCTGGACGGCGAAACCAATGCCGACGTGCTGTTTCCGGAAATCATTTTTCTCACGAACGACGCCTGGCCGGTGGTGCGCGCGATTGCCGGCGACAACGGTTTTCCAATTTTGCTGTCGGACCGTTATGCCAAAGGTGTGCTTTATGTCTGGACCATACCGGAAAATTTCAGCGACCTTTACGCGTTGCCGCCGGCGGTCACGAGCGCGATCAAGGATCAGGTGATGCGCGATTTTCCGATCCGGCTGGATGGCGCGAGCAAGGTCGCCTTGTTCGCCTACGACAATGACTCTTTCATCGTGGAATCATATCTGCCGGTGGCGACGGATGTGAAAGTTTCCGTCACCGGCAGTTTTACGCAGTTGCGGAACCTGGTCACGGGCGAAACCATTTCCGGTCAGGCTGCATCCGAAGTCCACCGGCGATGGCAGCAGAACGCTGCCGGTCGCAATTCATTCAATATTCATCTGCAACCGCACAGCTATGCCGTGTTCGCGGCGGAGAAATAATTTTTCAAACTGAAAATTTTAAGATACAAAATCATCATGACCTCCTTGAAAAACTCCCGCCGCTGGTTCGGCTTGCTCCTCGTTTCCATCGCCTGCGCCTGCGCCGCCGCTGACACCAACTCGCCGCGCGAGCTTCTTTCGCTCGACGCAAACTGGAAATTTCATCTCGGCGACGACTGGCCGGGCGCGCTGCGGCTCGACAAGGCAGGCGCCAGCGGCGGCCCGGCGGCGGAAAAATTCAACGACAATTCCTGGCGCACGCTCAACCTGCCGCACGACTGGGCGATTGAACTGCCGTTCGACAAAAATGCCGACGGCAGCCACGGCTTCAAGCCGGTCGGGCCGGGCTTTCCGCACAACAGCGTCGGCTGGTATCGCCGGACGTTTGAGCTGCCGGCGGCCGACGCCGGCAAGCGCATCTGGCTGACGTTCGACGGCGCGTTCCGCGACACGACGGTCTGGGTCAACGGCTGGCTCGTGACGCGCCACGAGAGCGGCTACTATCCGTTCCGCGCCGACATCACGGACGTCGCGCATTTCGGCGGCCGGAACGTCATCACGGTGAAGGTGGACGCGAGCAAGTTCGAGGGCTGGTTCTACGAAGGCGCGGGCATTTACCGTCACGTCTGGCTGGACAAAACCGCGCCGGTGGCCATCGCGCCGGACGGGATTTTTGTTTACAGCAAATTCAAAGACAACGCGCCGGAAGGCAACGCGATGATTCACATTCAAACGCGGTTGTTAAATCACGGAGGAATTGTTTCACCCACTAATGTTATAAGAATACAAGATGAAATATTCACGCCTAATGGACGAAAAATTACCATGGGAGGTGTTCCGGTTCCCATGACTCGTTCGGATGAGTTAAACAGCGAGCAGTTATTCTCTTTTCCTTTGAGTATGCTAAAACTCTGGTCGCCTGAATCACCAAAACTTTACAAGCTCATCACGACCGTTTCCGTGGACGGCAATGTGGTTGACCAAAAAGAAACCGAGTTCGGCATCCGCACTTTCGCGTTTGATCCGACGAACGGATTTTTGCTGAACGGCAAGCATTACGAACTTTACGGCACCTGCAATCACCAGGACATGGCCGGCGTCGGCGCGGCGCTGCCGGATGCGCTGCAATATTTTCGCGTCGCCAAATTAAAGGAGTTTGGCTGTAATGCCATCCGCACCTCGCACAATCCGCCCACGCCGGAGTTGCTCGACGCGTGCGACCATCTCGGCATGATTATCATGGACGAAAGCCGGCTGCTCGGCAGCGACGAAGAAAACCTGCGCCGCTGGGACACGCAAATCCGCCGCGACCGCAATCACGCCTGCGTCGGCATCTGGTCCATCGCCAACGAGGAATTTTCCGTGCAGGATTCGCCGCAGGGCGCCGCCGTCGCGCGCACGATGCAGGATTATGTGCAGCGGCTCGACCCGACGCGGCCGGTGACTTACGCCGCGCCGGAAGGCGACACGTTCGCCGGCATCAACGGCGTCATTGACGTGCGCGGCTGGAATTATCATCCCGGCCATGACATGGACACCTATCACGCCAAGCATCCCGACCAGCCGAACGTGGGCACCGAGCAGGCCAGCACCGTCAGCACGCGCGGCATTTATGAGAACGACAAGCAGCGCGGCTACGTCAGCGCCTACGACGTGAATTTCACCTCGTGGTCGCAGACGGCGGAAAAATGGTGGAGCTTTTTCGCCGACCGTCCGTGGTTGAGCGGCGGCTTCGTATGGACGGGCTTTGATTATCGCGGCGAGCCGACGCCTTACGGCTGGCCGTGCATCAATTCGCACTTTGGCGTCCTCGACGTGTGCGGTTTTCCGAAGGACAATTTTTATTACTACCAGTCTTGGTGGACGACGAGCACGGTTTTGCATCTGTTGCCGCACTGGAACTGGCCGGGCAGGGAGGGCCAGGAAATCCGCGTGGATGCCTTGAGCAACTGCAAGCAGGTGGAATTGTTTTTGAACGGCGCGTCGCTCGGCAAACAGGTGATGCAGCCGAATTCCAAACTTTCGTGGCAGGTGAAATACACGCCGGGAACTTTGAGCGCGAAAGGTTTTGACGCCGCCGGCAATGTCATCGCTGAAACAAAAGTGGAAACGACCGGCGAACCGGCGGCGGTCCAGCTTACACCGAACCGCACGACCATCAATGCCGATGGCGAGGATGTTTCGGTCATCACCGTTTCCGTGGCGGACGCGCAGGGCCGCATCGTGCCGGTGGCGGGAAATAAAATTAATTTCGCCATCGAAGGCGCGGGGAAAATTCTCGGCGTCGGCAATGGCGATCCGAGCTGCCACGAGCCGGACACTTTCATCGCGCAGCCGACGGTGAAATCCATTCCGGTGAATGACTGGCGCTGGAAACTCGCCGAGGTGCCGTCGAAAGGTTCGCTCGTTTCCGAATACGCGCCGGATTTTGATGATTCCTCTTGGGGCCAGATCAAGCCCAAGACCGACGGCGATTCCGGCGACATGTTTTTGACCGAAGGCCAGACGGCGATTTACCGCGCACACGTTCAGTTGAGCGAAGACGATTTAAATAATCCTGCCGTGCAGGTGCGTTTCGGCGGCATTGACGACCACGGCTGGATTTTCGTGAACAACCAGCGCGTCGGCGAATCCACCGACTGGGCATCGCAGCCGGCCTTCGACATCAAAAAAGCTTTGCACGCAGGCGACAATGTCATCGCCGTTGGCGTGTTTAACGAGTCCGGCACGGGTGGCCTCAATCCCGACGTGGAGGTGGAGCTGTTTGGCAAGCCAGTTCCGGCCGAATGGTCACGCAGCGTGTTCAACGGTCTCGCGCAAATCATGGTGCAATCCACGAAAGCCGCCGGCGAAATCAAGCTCACCGCGACGGCGGACGGTTTGTCGCCAGTGACGACGACCATCGAAACGCGGCCTTGCACGCCGCGCCCGTCCGTGCCTTGAAAAGGTTTTTCTTCCGGCGGTAGGATGCTGTATTCTTGCCACCATGAATGATAAGTGGCTTTTGGCGTTCGCGGTCCTCACCGGACTTGCGTTGAATGCCTGGGCGGCCGACGACGAGGAGGTTTGTGTCGCCTGCGACAAGCAGGTCCTCGTCAGCGGCGATTTCAGTCATCGCCGCGCGTGGGGCGTGACGACGATTGAGGGTGCGAACTGGCGCGGCGAGGAGGCGTTTCGCGAGGAAATCTTCGGGACGAACTTCACTGTGTCCGTGTCCAGCCTGCCGGCGGGCAAATACACGGTTTTAATCGGCTTCGCGGAAGTGGATTTCACAAACGCCGGGCAGCGCGTGTTCGACATCACCTGTGGCGACAAGCCGATCGCCACCAATCTGGACATCTTCACCGCAGCCGGCGGCGCGGGAAAAGTTTATTTCACCACCAATGAAGTGGACCACGCGGCGGATGTGGTCGGCGGATCGCTGGCGTTCACCTTCACCGGACGCACGGACGCGGCGAAGTTCAATTCGTTTGAAGTCAAGGACGACGCGGGGCAGTCCGTCATTTTTGTCCGCGCGGCGGACATGATCAGCGTCGAGGACACGTCGGCATTGAAAATCCCCGAGGTCGCCGGGCCGGTCATCTGGAAAGACGCCTCGCGACCGGTGGTCGAGCGCGTGCGCGACCTGATAAGCCGCATGTCGCTCGCGGAAAAAGTCCAGCAGATGCGCAATGCGACGCCGGCGATTCCGCGGCTCGGCGTGTCCGCCTACAATTATTGGAACGAATGTCTGCACGGCGTCGCGCGCGCCGGCGTGGCGACGGTTTTTCCGCAGGCCATCGGCATGGCGGCGACATGGGACGTGCCGCTGGTGCACCAGGAGGCGGATGTCATCGCCACCGAGGCGCGCGCGAAAAACAATGATTACCGGAGCAAGCACAACGGCGACAGCGCGCAATATTACGGCCTGACGTTCTGGACGCCGAACATCAACATCTTCCGCGACCCGCGCTGGGGGCGCGGCCAGGAAACTTACGGCGAAGATCCATTTCTGACCGCGCGGCTCGGGGTCGCTTTCATTCGCGGGCTTCAAGGTGACAACACGAATTACATCAAGGCGATGGCGTGCGCCAAACATTTTGCCGTCCACAGCGGTCCCGAATCCACGCGCCATGAATTTGATGCGGATGCGCCGGAGCGCGATTTTTACGAAACGTATCTGCCGCAGTTTGAAGCCGCTGTCCGCGAGGGAAAAGTCGGCGCGGTGATGGGCGCTTACAATGCCGTTTACGGCCGGCCGGCCTGCGCGAATCCGCTGCTGCTCACGAAAATCCTCCGCCGGGACTGGGGCTTTGACGGCCATGTCGTTTCGGACTGCGGCGCGATTTATGACATTTTTGGCAATCACCATTTCGCCGCCACGCCGGAGGCCGCCGCCGCCGCCGCCGTGCAGGCGGGCGACGACCTCTGCTGCGGGACGGATTACAATTCGCTGACGCGCGCGGTCAAGGAAGGTTTGATTTCGGAAAAAGAAATTGACGTGGCCGTCAGCCGTTTGTTTGAAGCGCGGTTCCGGCTCGGCCTGTTTGATCCGCCGGAGAAAGTGCCGTTCGCGCAGATTCCGATTTCGGAAAACGACACGCCCGCGCACGAGGCGCTGGCGTTGAAGGTCGCGCGCGAATCCATCGTGCTCTTGAAAAACAACGGCGTGCTGCCGCTCGACCGCAGCAAAATCAAACGCATCGCCGTCATCGGCGAGAACGCGGATTCCCTGCAGGTGTTGCTCGGCAATTACAACGGCAGGGCGGCGAGGCCCGTGACGATTCTTGACGGCATCAAAAAAGCCGTCGGCACGAACATCACGGTGGTATATGTGCCGGGCTGTCCGCTCGCGTTCCAAACGGGCGGCGGCGAACAACCGGATGCGGCCGGGTGGATCAAGGCCCTTCAGGCCGCGTGGTCGGCAGATGCGGTCATTTATGTCGGCGGCATCAGTCCGCAGCTCGAACGCGAGGAGGCGAAGGTGACTTACGAAGGTTTCAGCGGCGGCGACCGGACGAAGATTGAATTGCCGGAAGTCCAGACCGAGCTGCTTCAGGCGATGCAAGCCAGCGGCCGGCCAGTCGTGTTTGTGAACTGTAGCGGCAGCGCGATGGCGATCCCGTGGGCGGCGGAAAATCTGTCCGCGATTGTGCAGGCGTGGTATCCGGGCGAACAGGGTGGGCGCGCCGTGGCCGAGGTATTATTCGGCGACGTGAATCCCGCCGGCCGTCTGCCCGTCACCTTTTACCGCTCCACGGCAAACCTGCCCGCGTTTGACGATTACTCGATGGACAACCGCACCTACCGTTATTATGAGGGAACACCGCTGTTCGCCTTCGGCCACGGCCTGAGCTACACCAAGTTTGATTACAGCGGCGCACGGCTCAACGCCACCAACTTTCATGCCAATGGAACGGTGAAGGTTTCGTTCACCGTGAAAAATTCCGGTAAACGCGACGGCGACGAGGTCGCGCAGGTTTATTTCAGGCACGTCCATTCCGCGCAGCCGCAGGCGAAACTCGCGCTTTGCGGCTTCGCGCGGATTCCGCTGGCTCAAGGCCAGGCTGCGCACGTCACGCTGAACATCCCGGCGGCAGGCTTCCGTTACTGGGACACTGTTAAAAAACAATACGCCGTCGAACCGGGCGGTTATGAAATCCTGATTGGCGCGTCGTCAGATGATATTCGCGCGCGCGCGCCGTTCACGATTTCACCGGCAAGATAATTTTCTCCGACCGGATTGCCTGCCGCCGGATTTTCTCACGGAAGCCACTGCGCGCGGTAGAACGTCGCCAGGTTGGTCGCAGGCAGAATGATTTGCGCCGGACTGCTGGCGAGGGTGTTGGTCTGGACGGATTGCCAGTTCAGGAGGTTGCTGCTGGTGAGAATGGCGTAACGCTGGTTCATCTGGCCGTTCAACAAAAAGCTGAACGTGTTGGTGGAACTTACCGCGCCCGGTTGCAAACTCGGCGGCGTGCCGGCGGGCAGGACAAACAACGTGACGCTTTGCGCGGGCAGCGTGTTGCTCAAGGTGCCGCCGGTGAAGCTGAGGTCGCTCAAACGGGTGATCGTGTTCGCTGAGGTCAGTTGCCAGACCTGCGCCGTGCCGGCGGGCAGGTAATTGGTCAGCGTGATGATGGCCGGCGTGTTGGAGCCAATTTGTTTGTTGATGGCCATGATAGTCAGCGCGCCGTCGGTCGAGCGTATGGCGGCAAAGGTGGCAACGTAATCGGGATTCGGGCCGGTGGCGGAAACGCTGGTGTCGCCGAAGGTGGATTTGTTGCCGTCGTAGTTGCGGTAAATCTTCATCGCAAGGTAGGTTGGCGTGCTGGCGTCCGGCGTGGTCCAGCGTGTGGACAGATCCAGTCCTTCTCGCCCGAAGATGCCGAGGATGTCCGCCTGCGCCGTCGCGCCGCTGATGTCGGGCTCCGCGCCCCAGTTGTATTCGGTGACGCCGATTTTTGTGCCGGGATAATAATTCGTCACCCAGTTTTTCATCCGGGGAATCAGCATGATGATGCTGTTGATCCAGCTCGGATCCACATAAGTCGTGTCCCAGAACTGGCGGGTGGACTGGGCGCGCAGCAGCACGGTGGCGGCGTCCGTCGCGCTGGTGCCGACGCTGCCTTCCTGCGGATAGCAATGCAGCGTGAAATAATCAAGCAGCCGGACGCCGGTGTTGGTGTCGTGCTGATGAAGCTGGTTCAACAACCAAGGCATGTAATCCCAGCCGCCGTTCGCGGCGCGGTCGGGATAATCCGGCGGATTGTAATCGTTGTGCTGCCCCGACCACTGCTGGTCGTAGCCGCTGTAAAGATAACCGGGCCAGCCCCATTCCTCCGGGCCGCAAACCAGCGCATTGGGGTCGTTGGATTTGACCATGCCGGCGTAGTCCACAATTTTGCCGAAAATTTCCTGCATCGTCGGCCCGACCGGATGGATGTCCTGGTGCGTGGACTGCCAGAGCGAATGTTCATTGTCCATCAGGTAAACTTCCACGCCGCCGTTGGTGGACGCACCCCAGGTGTTCATCAGATGCTGGACATAACCCGACTGAAAAGCGGAATTCACCGGCAGGTAGGCGTCGTTCGGGTCGTTGGTGGTGATGAGCCAGCTGGTGTGCGTGGTGCTGTTGGTGCCCATGCCGTTGCCGGCATCGGGCCAGTAGGGATCGGTGGCGACCTGGGGGCCATATTTGGCGACGGAATAACTGTCCAGCCGTCCGTCGCCGTTCGTGCCGAGCTTCGGCCCCCAGCCGATCATGGGAATCGTGATCATCGGCTGCGCGCCGCCATTTTTGCTGTTGGCCACGACGTCATCCGCGCTCGCGCCCGGCGTGCGGGGCGACGAAGCGGGCAGGCTTTCAAAATACCAGTCCGCGTCAATGTTGTTCAGGTTGTTCGACCAGTTGTAGGAAGTCTCGTTGTTGCCGCCGGAGCGGTTCATGGTGAAGTTCAAGTCTGCCAGTTGGTTCGACGACGCGAACGCCGTGCCGTAAATCTGCGGGCTGATGGCGTGCCGGTTCAACTGTGCGTTCACCGTGATGGCGACCGGTCCGCCGGTGGTGGCAACCGCGCCAGTGGACACCAGCGAGATGTCATCCACATAAAATGTCGGCTCGGCCGCGCCCACCGAATCCTGTATGACAAACCCGTTGAAGTTGGCCAGGCCGGCCACCCCAATCGCCGAGAGCGGCACCGAATACTGCTGCCAGGTGCCGGCCGGCGGTGATGCCAAAGAGTAGCGCTGGCTCAGGCTGTAACCGTTCGTGGTTCCGAAATGCACCAGCCCATATACTTGCAGATGCTGGCCGCCGCTGGCGCCGCCGTTGAGCCAGAAGTTGATGCTGGCATAAGGCGTGGTGTCCATGTCGGGATGATAGATCTGGAGACCCTGCCAGGCACCTTCGGTCACGCTGATGGAATCGCTGCCGGAATGAACCGGCGCAGTGTTGGTGTAGCTTCGCGTGGCCCAGCCCCAGTCCTGCCAGCCATTTTCCAGCGCATCGTCATAGACGATTTGATCCGCCCGCGCCGCGATTGAAAGTGCGGCCAAAAACGCCGGCAAGAGGAGCGTTGTTCCCAGGTTGCGGCGGCCGGGTAAATTCGGGAAAGCAACCCGGCACCGGGCTGCCAGTTCAGGTAAAACATTGATCATTTGCCATTATCCCACAATTCCGCCGGCTTCGCTATCGTCTATTCGCATGACAACCCCGTTTT
>CAZIFP010000022.1:0-18424 GCA_964538105.1 uncultured Bifidobacteriaceae bacterium | reverse complement strand
GGATGAATTTTCCCGTCGCGCGTGCGGATGATCAAATCCGGCTCCGTCCACGTCTGGCCGCGAAACCATTCCGGCAAATCGTCGGCGCGCATCAGACCAAACAGCGCGACAAGCGGCGGATCGCCGTCGCGGAAAACCACCGGACGTTTGCGGACGATGATCAGGCCGGAATTTTTGGCGGCGGCTTCCACGCGCGCCAGTTGTGCCGGTTCGTGCGGAAACACGCAGGCGAAGAATCCACCGGGCGCGAGATGCCTGGCGGCAGTGGCGCAATAATCGACGATGGTGCCGCGCAGTTCAAAGCGGCAGGCGAGCTTTTGCGGATGCTCGCTTTCAATGCCCGCGCCCTGCGGAAAATACGGCGGGCTGCCGGTGATGAGATCGAATTTCTCATCGGCGCGCAGAATTTCCGGCACGCGAAAATCGCCGGCGCGGATTTCGTAGCGGTCTTCAATGCCGTTGTAGAGCGCGGATTTTTTGGCGAGCGCCACGCTTTCGTTTTGCGCCTCGACGGTCACAAATTTCGCGCCGGGCAGGCGCCACGCGCAAATCATGCCGACGGTGCCGATGCCGCTGCCGAGGTCGAGCGCGGTGCGCGCGGTCGGACACCACGTCGTGCCATACCACGCCGTCAAAATGTCGTCGGTGGAAAACCGGTGACCGTCGCGGAGTTGAAACAGGCGGAAATGCCCGCTGATGGCATCCAGCGTTTCGTGCGGTTCAACCGTCATGCCGGCGGTGAGTCCGGGCGGAACCGGGCCGGGTTTGGTCCAGCCTTTGAAATGCGTTTCGTTGGTCACCATGCGGCGGAAGGATGCAACAATCCGGCCCGCTTGGGAAAAGGGAAATGCCGCCGTTCCATTTTACAAACACAATTCAGTTGCCACGAACGCGTGGCGGATTAGAGTGTCAAAATTCAAATGAAAAAAGCATTGTTCATTTTCGGTCTGGCGTGGCTGACATTTTTCCGTGCGGCGGCGCAGGTCACGGTGGAAGTCACGATGGATCAGGATCAGTTTCTACCGAGCGAAGCGGTGCCGACGGCGGTGAGGATCACCAACCGTTCCGGCCAGTCGTTGCATCTGGGCGCGGACGCGAACTGGCTGACGTTCGACGTGGAGTCGGCGGACGGCTTCATCGTGATCAAAAACGCGGAGGTGCCGGTGGCCGGTGAGTTTGACGTGGGATCGTCGCAGGTGGCGACGAAGCATGTGGACCTGAAACCGTATTTCAACCTGATCAAACCGGGGCGATATCACGTCACCGCAACCCTGCGCATCAGGGATTGGAAGATCGAGATGACCAGCCCGGCCAAATTCTTCGACGTGGTCACCGGCGCGAAATTGTGGTCGTTGGATTTCGGCCTGCCGGCGGCCGGCGGGGCGACCAACAGCGCGCCGGAAGTGCGCAAATACACGCTGGAGAAGGCGAACTATCTGCGCTCGCAGTTGCAGTTGTATGTGGAGGTGAGCGACCAGCCGGAATCGCATGTGTTCAACGTGGTCGCGCTGGGGCGGATGGTTTCGTTCAACGAGCCGGACACGCAACTGGACCGTTTATCCAATCTGCACATTCTGTGGCAGAGCGGCGCGCGGCTGTTCAGCTACACGATGGTGAATCCGGATGGCGGGCTGATGAAGCAGGAGCTTTACGATTACGTCACCACGCGCCCGCGTTTGAACCTGAACGACGACGGCACGGTGACGGTATTTGGCGGCGTGCGCCGGCCGAAGGACGGTGAACTGCCAATGGTGAAGTCACCGGACGAACTGCCCGCGACCGTGAAGCCTTGAAGAGCGGCTCACTGGAACAGTTGTTCGGACAGTGTGACTTGCGCCTGCATGGATTTGAGAATCATGTTCGCGCGCGTGAGGGCGTTCTCCTGGGTTTCGCCGAGGAATGATTTCAACCGCAGCCGCACCGCCGCCATGGGATCGCCATTGCGGTCGCGCATCGGCAGGATCAGGGTGTCCACGCCTTTTGCCTTCCCATAAGAGATCGCGCCGTCGTTGATGGCCTTGGTTTCCGCGTCGGTGCCCGGCTGGCCGACTTCGGATTTGTCCTTGCTGGCGATGATGTGCGGCTGGCCCTGGCTGTTCAGCGTGTAGATTTGCAGCCCCAGGATGCGCGGCTGTTTTTCCAAGATGCTGTCCACGAGCGCCTGCGCCGCCGGGATGCGCGGCGTATATTCAACCACCGGGTCACAAAAATAACTCACGGCATCGGACTTGGTCCAGAAACCAATCTTGCCCTCGGCAAAACTGTTGTCCTGCAACGGCGGCATCGCCAGCCGGTTATCGAACCAGAAGGTGAACTGGTTGCCCTGCCCCGAAACCGTGAGCGTGTGCCAGGTGTTGGTGGCGATGTCCACCGCCGGGCCGAGCGGATCGGAGCGGACGCCGTCCACCATTTTGTAAAAGCGCACGTTGTGGCCGAGCGCGCTGGCGCGGAAGACGTAAAAGTTCGACGCGTTTTGAAAACGGAAAACGACGCCGGCCATCTGCTCCATCGTGCCGCCGACGATTTTGAATCGGGTCGTCAGCTTGAAATCCCGGTAGATCTCGCCGTCGTAGATGAACAACGGGAAATGCTCGTCGGTCGGATCCTCGCTGGTTTGCGCGAGCACGGCGTGCCTGGCCTCAACTGTTGCCTTGTCCGTGAGCGGCGCGAACAGCGGCGGCACTTCGTCGAGAAGGATTTTCCAGTCACCGGTTTTGCCGCCGCCGGCGACGGCACCATGAAAATTCGTCGGTGAAGAACCCTCCGGAAAATCGCTGAAATCAATTTTTAGCTCCGCGGAAAACGCGGGCGCGGCGAGCGCGAGAAGGAGGCACAAAACAAGATGACGCATTGCGGCAAGACTAGCAAAACCCTGCCGGGCGACAAGTATTTGCAAGGGGGCAGAAGGCGCAACCGGCCTGTCCAATTTTCACGCAGCCGGCTTGCGCGGTTGTAAATTTATTGGCGTCACTCCAACCGGACGGCTCGTGTCACTGCATTCAGACATCAAATAAACTGTGAAATACTTGTGAATAACAGGTTTTTCTTCCTTGCTTCCAACCTCGGCATGAGAACTGCGATTGCCACCTATCGAGTTTGAAGTTGTTCCCGTATATTTATTATGAGCACGAAGTGTAGTCTAAACATGTCGGTTTGCCGGCGTCTGCTGGCAGCGTGTGTGTTTGCCGGCCTGTTGCCGGCAGCCCATGCCGTCAATCTGGTGCAGGAGTTTTACCTGCCAATGCCGGAGGCGCAGATCAACCAGGCGAACAACTCCATTATCGCCGGCACGGGCACAACAATCGCCTCGACGTTTTCCATCATTGTCACGGGCAACGGAACGGTAATTTATTACGACCAGTGGGAGGACGGCTACGAGACCGACTTGAGCAATCCGACGCAGCCGACGACGCAAATCTGGGGCGATGGCAACGACGCGCATGGCATTCCGCCGGGCTTCGCGCACAATCCGCTCGGCCTGCCGGCTGGCACGGTCATCACGCTGACGAATAATGTGTCGCTGCCGCGCAACCCTTCGCAGATTTTATTCGATGCGCGCGACCGGATCGGCGCCAACAAGGCGATCATCGTCACCCGCGCAGGCTGGCCGATCCCCACTGGGCCGGTGTTTGCCGGTGCGGTCAGCGTTTTATCCACGATGGATTACGGAACGAATTACATCAGCCCGGTCGGCCAGAACCTGACCAACGTCAACCTGATGAAATACGTCGGCATGTTCATCATGGCCGCGCAGAATAACACGGCAGTGACGATTGATCCGAATGGCAATGGCATCGGCACGACCAACATCGTTTTGAACCAGGGTGAATCGTATCTCGTCAACGGCGGGATCATGGTCGGCGGCCGGGTCACGGCCACCAAACCAGTGCAAGCCGACCTCCTGATCGGCCACGTCGGCGCGACCTACGCCAGCGACTGGTTTACTTTGTATCCGGTCTCGGCATGGAGCAGCGCGTATTACACGCCGGTGGGTTCGGCGGCGACCGTGAATCAGCCGGCTTATGTTTATCTCTACAATCCCGGCGTCAGCGCCATCACCATCAATTACAACACCAAGGTCGGTTCGGGCAGCTTTTCCGTGCCGGGGACGAATGGAGTTTACAAATATCAAATGCCGGTGAGTTCCGGGGCGAGTTTTGTGAGTGCGGGCGGACAAAATTTTTATGCCCTCTGCACGGTGGCGGCGAACAACGCCTCGGACACGCCGTGGAACTGGGGCTTCACGCTCGTGCCGAAGGGCGCACTGACTACGGCAGCGACCGTGGGCTGGGCACCGGGCAGCGCGGATGGCACGGTGGATGGCAGTCCGGTATGGGTCACGCCGCTGGCGAACACCACGGTCTATGTGGATTATCATGGCGACACCAACGGCCCGCTGATTGATCCGAATGGCAACCGCTATGACACCAATTTCACCGTGACAGCGCTGCAATCCCAGAAGATTTATGATCCCAGCAAAAACCAGACGGGCACGCGGGTTTACACCGTGGACGGCACGTTGATCACAGCCGCGTGGGGCGAAGATGCGGACGTGGCCGCGCCGGGCAATCCTTACATTGACGCCGGCACCACGGTATTGCCGTTTCCGGTGCCGTTGCTAAAAAAATCCGCCGTCATCGTCACCGACACGCCGCCCGCAGGCTTGAGCATCGGCGACACCATTCAATACACCGTGGAGATAGACAACAAAGGTCTGCTACCACTGGGCAACACCGTCGTAATTGACGCGCCATCCGGCAATCTGACTTACGTTCCCAACTCCACCACGCTGAACAGCAACTCGATTCCGGACAACGCTTCCGGCCAGCACTTTCCGCTCGCCGCTCCGGGCTATACCATTCCGGTGATTTTGAGCCAGGGCACCAGCACATTCCAATACCTCGCCCAAGTGAATGGCAGCGGCGTGGTCAGCAATAGCGTGGACATTGGCGGCACCACGATTTCTTGCAATGCGGTTTTGTTCCCGCCGCCGACCAACGGCGCAACCGTCACGTTGAATTTCAGCGACACCAACGGCGTCCCGGTAAGTCTCTATACCGTCGGCGCGAACGTATATGTCACGATGACGAACGCCGCGGGCAACACGTCGTCCAACTCGGTGCAGACGATTCCAGTGACCGTGGTTGATCAAACGCACGGCGATCTGGAAACCATCATCCTGACCGAGACGGGCACGAACACCGGCGTCTTCCGCAACATCGCCGGTCTGCCGACCTCGGCCACGGCCGGTCTGGGACAGCAGGACGGCATCTTGAATGTCACGCGCGGTGATATTTTGAGCGTGAGCTACACCGACCCGAATTTTGGCGACAGCGCCACCAACACCGCCGCGGTCCAGATTCCCACGCCGAACAAGCAGCTTTATTTGAGCGTCAACGGTTCGACCAACGGCGTGCAGGATTTGAACCGTATTGATCCGGTTGCCTATGGCCACAGCCCGACGCGCACCAGCGTGGACATTGGTTCAGCCGGTGGCAGCGGCACGGTGACGCTCGATGCCACCACCTCCGGCGGTGTCAACGGTGCCGCGACGCTCACCGTCTCTCACACGACCGGTGCCGGCCAAAACCGGTTGATGCTCGTGGCCATTGGGATGGGTGACAGCAGTGTGAACGGATTCACCATTTCGAGCGTGACGTATTCGGGCCAGTCGTTGACCAACGTCGGCAGCATCGTGGCCGCTGCCGGCGGTGGTGGCGTAACGGCAACACCGCACGCGGAAATATGGGCTTTGGTGAATCCGCCTTCCGGCACGGCCAACGTCGTCATCACCGCCAGCGGCACCCGCGCCATCAATGCGGGCGTAACCACGTTTGCGGGAGTGAACCAGGCGAGTCCGCTGGGCACCTTTTTTTCCAATTCAGGAACCACCGGGACTTCAGCGTCGGTGACCGATGGCGGCTCGGCATCGGGCCGGGTGGAATTTGATGTGTCGGCGGTAGGCATCTATTATACCACCACCGGCACGGCGTCACCAGCCGGCGCTCCCGGTGCGGGCCAGACCAGTCTCTGGAGCCTCACCAACAACTACGCCACCGCAGGGCAGCTTTATGTTTCAAGTTCCGGCAGCACTTCAAACGCCGCCGGAACGTCAGTGACCATGTCGAGGTCGTGGACCGGCAATTATCCGTGGGCGATTGGCGCAGTTTCCATTAACCCTGCCGCCGGCGTTGGCGGTGGCACGAACGTGACGTCCTTCACGCAGACCCCCGGGTTTTATTCATCCTTCACGATGCCGTCCAACAACCTCGTGACCATCACGAATTTCATAACCATTACCAACGGTGTCATGCCGGCGAACCCGGCCATCACCGCCACGTTGCAATACAGCGGCACGAACATCATCACGCTGTCCATTCCAACCTACTATTCTGCCAGCAGCAATCTGGTCTGGAGCGGTGTCTTGACCACCAACGTCACTGTTCCCGCCGGGCTGGCCATCACCTATGTCATCTCCAATGCCCAAGCTGGCGTGACGTTTCACGTCAATTACGACAGTGTCAGCAGTCCTTCAAAAATCACTTTGCCGGCGTCCACGGTAATCCAAGTCAACACGCTTGGTATTTATGACGCGCCGTATCCAGGCGGCAATCTTGTCACCTCGCCGATTGCCGGTTCCACGCTTTATATCCGCGCCAACGTCAGCGACCCGTTTGGCAGTTACGACGTCACCAGCCTCGGCCTCGCCATCACCGGGCCGAGTCCCGGCTCCAGCCAGACAAACACTTTGACTGCCGGCAACGTCGTGGCCAGCGACAATCTTTCCAAGACTTACGAATATCAATGGGTCACGGGACCGGCAACGGGCAATTACAACATCGCCGTTACCGCGAATGAAGGCACAGAAGGTGTCACCGCCTCGAAAGCCGCCAGCATCACCACCACGTTCCTCGACCTCGGCACGCCGAGCACCACGGAATTCACCAGCGGCAACAATGGTTCGGCCACCAACAGTTATCCCGCCGGCAGCCCGGTTTGCATCAGTGTGACGGATCTGGACAGCATCACCAATCCGGCAATTGTGCAGACCATAATTGCCACCGTCACCAGCAGTGCGGGTGATTCGGAAATTCTCACGCTCACCGAGACTGCTCCCAACACCGGCATTTACACCGCCTGCCTCAATACCAGCACCAGCATCGTGGGCGCGCCCAACGACGGCACATTGTATGCCCCGGTGGGTTCCGTTCTCACCGCGAGTTACACCAACCCGAACAGTGCGAGTTACAGTTCCAGCGCCACGGCCACGGTTCAGCCTGTGCCCGGCGTGCCCGGCGTCGTGATGAATAAAACCATTCTCTCGCCTTCCGGCGGACAGGTTGGTGTGAGCAACAGCGTCATTTACAATTTGCAGGTCGTCAATGTCGGCAGCACCACGCTGACAAACTTGAGCGTCAGCGACAATTTTCCGTCGGCCAAGTTGAGCTACTCGTCAGCCAGCTTCGCGCCGAACACTGTCGCGATCGGACTTTTGACATGGACCAATCTCGGTGCTTTCGCACCCGGCCAGAGCACGAACATCACCGTCACTTTCACCACGCTCGCGGCCGGCACGGTGACGAATTTTGCCACGGCCAACGGTATCTCGGCCACCAACACTTCGTCCGTCACCCTGCAGGTCAACAACGCGGCGTTGAACGTCACGAAAATTTTATTGAGTCCCACCAACACGCCGGTGGCCGTCGGCAGCAACGTGGTGTTCCGCATCACGGTCCAGAATGTCGGCAACACGGTCGTCAATTATCTGCCGCTCGAAGACACGTTCAGCGCCGCGTATTTCCAGTTTGTCTCCTCAACCGTCACCAACAACGGCTCCGGCGCCGGCAGCCTGATTTGGACGAACCTCGCCAGCCTGGCACCGCTCGCGACCGGTGCCACCATCACGAATGATGTCACGATGAAAGTCGTCGGCCAGGGCAGCCCGGCCAACAATTCGGCCACGGTGGATTATGCCACGGATATTTTCGGCAACCCGGTGCCGACCGCGTCGAGCACCATCGGCGTCATCACCACTTCGGCGTCCATCAACGGTCACGTTTATAACGACATCAATCAAAGCGGCATTTTCACCAACGGCGACACCGGCTTGAGTGCTGTCACTGTGCAATTGTTCACCGATCCGAATGGCGACGGCAATCCATCTGACGGCACACTGGTGCAGATCACCACCACGGATGCCAATGGCTATTACGAATTGCTCAACCTGAACATCGGCCATTACGTCGTGGTGGAAACCGATCTGCCCGGCTACGCCAGCAGCGCGCCGGCAAACAACCGCCTTGCGTTGAACATCACGAATCTGGCTGTGGTCACGAATGCGAACTTCTTCGATTACATCCCTGCCCCGTCGTTGTATTCCACCATCAGCGGCACGGTGTGGAACGATGTCAACGGCAACGGCACGAACGATGTTGGTGAAACCGGCCTCGCCAACGTCGAGGTTGATCTGGTGCAGGATGTGAACACCAACAGCCTGGCTGATTCCGGCGAGCCGGTGGCCGCTAGCGTCGCGACTGATGCCAGCGGCAATTATTCCTTCGCCGGTGTCACACCCGGTCATTATGTCATCCGCGAGACAGATTCTTACGGCTATTACAGCACCGGCGATTCGCAGGGGCGGAACGACAGCCAGATCAGCTTTGTTTCCACCAACGGAATTGCTTCTACGAACAACAACTTTTTCGACCGCCTGTCGCCGGTTGCGGTCAACGACACCAACTCGACGGTGTATGGCACTCCGGTAACAATTTATCCGCTGACCAATGACATCAGCCCCAACGGCGACGCGTTGACCATCACCAACGTCACCAGCACCGACGGAATCGTGGTCATCAATCCTGGAAGCACCAACCTAACTTTCACGCCCACCAATACCGGCACGACGACGGTGACCTATACCATCAGCGATACTCACGGCGGCACTTCCACCGCGAGTATTTCTGTCGGCGTCACCCCTGCCCCGTTGTCTGTCACCGCGAACAACGCGTCGCGCGCCTACGGCCAGACCAATCCAATCTTTACGGGCACGCTCAACGGCGTGGTCAACGGCGACAACATCACCGCCACCTACACCTCGGCGGCGGTGACGAACAGCCCGGCGGCGAGCTATCCGATCACGCCGGTGCTCGCCGATCCAAACGGGCGCCTGGTCAACTACACGCTCAGCAGCACCAACGGGATTTTGACGGTGAGCAGGACGTTGCCGGTGGTGGGCTGGCCCGTTCCTACCAACATCGTTTACGGCACCCCGCTGGGAACCAACCAGAACAACGCCACGGCGACCACGCCGGGAAGCTATGTTTACAACCCGACCAACGGAACGGTGCCGGCGGCGGGCACCAACCCGTTGACGGTGGTGTTCACGCCGGCCGACACCAACTACACGGCGGTCAGCCTGACCAACGTGCTGGTGGTCTCACCTGCCCCGTTGTCTGTCACCGCGAACAACGCGTCGCGCGCCTACGGCCAGACCAATCCAATCTTTACGGGCACGCTCAACGGCGTGGTCAACGGCGACAACATCACCGCCACCTACACCTCGGCGGCGGTGACGAACAGCCCGGCGGCGAGCTATCCGATCACGCCGGTGCTCGCCGATCCAAACGGGCGCCTGGTCAACTACACGCTCAGCAGCACCAACGGGATTTTGACGGTGACGAATGCGCCAGTGGCGTCGGCAGATTTGATAGTGTTCTTATCCGGTCCGAGCTATGTGACTGTGGGCGACAGCTTCACTTACACGATTACTCTGACCAATGGCGGTCCGTCCACGGCGTCAAACGTGGTGGTGTCGAACAACCTGCCCGTCGGTTTGACATTTGCCAGCGCGTCCGGCAGCGGCGTGTTCTCAAACAACATCGTCACCTGGCCGATGCTTGCCGCGTTTGCAAATGGTGCGACGACAAATTTTACCCTGACTGTCAGTGCGTCAAGCACCGGCCAGTTCACCAACATCGCGTCCGCTTCATCCACCACGTTCGATCCGAATCCGACGAACAACGCCGGCTCGTCGCTGGTTTTGCAAGTCCTGCCGGCGGCGTCTTCGGCACAATTTGGTTGGTTCCAAGGACCGGCCGTGCTCAATCCGCAGACCGGCTTGTATGAAGAGACGGTGATTGTGACGAACACTGGCGCAGCCACGGTGGCGGGCGTGCGGCTCTATGTCGGCGGCCTGCGCAGCGGCGTCACGCTTTACAATGCGACCGGCACGACCAACGGCACGCCGTATGTCGAATACGATGCGTCGTTGAATCCGGTTAGCACGGTCACGTTCACGCTGGAATTCTACGATGCAAACCGGCTGGCGTTCACGAACACGCTGACGGCGGTGGAGATTCCGTTCACGAGTCTGCCCTCGGCGGGCACGAACGGCGTGGCCGTCACCACCGAATTCATGGACACGCGCATCGTGGGCGATACCCGCTTCGCGATCGAGTTTCCGACCGTTCCGGGCAAGAGCTACACGATTCTTTACTCCACGAACATAAATGCCGCCGCCTGGAACATCGCCACACCGGCGGTCACCGCGAATGCCAACATCACCCAATGGTATGATGACGGCCCGCCCAAGACGATCAGCTCGCCGATGTCCGTGAACAGCCGGTTCTACCGTGTCATCCAGAATTGATGCCAACCTATAATTTGAAATGAAAACAAATCATCATAACTGGGCAGTCAAGGCGGCGGGCTTGTGCCTGCTGGCCGTCACCGCTGCGGCGCAGTCGGACAATATCATCTATTCAGACTCGACCAATCGTGTGACGCTCTCGCTTCAGTTCGGCCTGAACATCAACGCCAGTTTCCATGGCTTCGGCGGAAACTTCAACTCATTGACCGGCAGTGGCCGCACGACGCCAAACGGCGACGCCTATAATTACAACAACGGCTATGTCCTGACCGACATCAGCGGCAACGCCGGTGGGCAGGGCTGGTATTGGGGCTACGACAACTCCAGCCAGGTCAACCCGGCCAATCACTCCATCGCCTTTGACCGGCCGACGGCAGCGATGAATGCCTATCCTTCCGCCAGCGCCGACGATTCCGCCGCGACGCCCGGGTTTGAACTGGATTACGACCGACAGTTGGGCGCGAACGCCGGCTGGCACAACATGCGTTACGGTTTTGACTCGGCCGTGAACTATGTGCCCATTTCGATCAACAACAGCAGCGTCTCGGCCGTTGCGCGGCAGACTGACTTTTATTCCTACACGCCCGGCACGACGCCACCCGGCTACGGTGCTCCCTCGGAACTGCCTTATCAGGGCAGCTATCAGGGCCCCGGCTTTCTCCTCAATGTTCCGGCCAGCGGCGCCTCGATTTCGCCGTATCCGAATGCAACGGTTCTGTCGCAGGACAATTTCGACGCCAACCTCTTTGGTTTCCATCTCGGCCCGTATGTGGAACTGCCGTTCGGCAAGCAGGAACAGTTCACGCTCTCGCTCGCCGGCGGTCTCGCGGTCGGCCTGCTCGAAGCAAATGAATCATGGATTCAAACCGTCTCCATTCCCGGAAACAGTGCGGTCACTTTCAATGGCAATGGAAGCAGCTTTGGTGTGCTCTGGGGCTGGTATGCCGGCGCGAACGTGGACTACCAGTTCAGCGAACATTGGGGCGTTGCCGGTGGCGTGCAGTTTCAGGATCTCGGCACCTACGACCACAATTACGGCGGCAGACAGGTAAGCCTGGACTTGAGCCGCTCCATTCTCGTCCTGGTCGGCGTCAGTTATAATTTCTAAAGCGCGCGGATATTATTTTCCGACATAGCCGTTTACACGGAACCACTCCGCCGCGTCGGCCAGCGCCTGCTTCGGCGGCGTCTGTGGCAGGCCGAGTTCACGGATTGCCTTGGCGGGATTAAACCACATTTTATATTTCGCCATCCGCACGCCGGCCAGCGGCGCTTTCGGCGGCTTGCCGGTGAAAAAAGAAATGGTTTCATCCACATGCGCAGCGGTGAGCGCGACCCAATACGGAACTTTTATTTTCGGCGCAGGCAGGCCGGTGATTTCGTCCAGCACTTGCAGCATTTCCTGCATCGTCCAGTTGCCGTCGGCGTTGCCAAGAATGTATCGCTCGCCAAAATTTCCTTTTTCTGCCGCGAGAATGTGGCCGACGGCCACGTCGCGGACATGCATCCAGTTCAAGCCGGTGTCGAGATACGCCGGCAATTTGCGGTTCAGGAAATCCAGAATGAGCTGGCCGGTCGGAGTTGGCTTCACGTCGCGCGGGCCGACCGGCGCGGACGGATTGACGATGACAACAGGCAAACCTTTTCGCGCCAGTTCCAACGCGACCTGCTCGGCCTGCCATTTCGAGCGCTTGTAATGGTTGGTCATCTGTGCTTCGGTGGCGACGGCCAGTTCATCCGTCGGCGTAAATTTTCCGTTCACATTTTCCGGCAGGCCGACGCAGCCAACGGTGCTCGTGTAAATTATTTTCCGGCAACCGGCCTGGCCCGCCGCTTTAAGGACGTTGCGCGTGCCTTCGACGTTGGCTGCATACATCGGCGCATAGTCGCGCATCCAAAGCTGGTAGCTCGCCGCGACGTGAAAACACCAGTCGCAGCCGGCGATTTCGCGTTCGAGCAATTTGCGGTTGCTCACGTCGCCGGTCGCGCGCTCGAACGGTGTGCCGGCCAGCCCGCGTTCATCCGCGCCGGGCCGCAGCAGCGCCTTGACCGTGTGTCCGCGCGCGGCTAGTTCGTGAACCAGGTTGGCGCCGATGAAGCCGGACGCGCCCGTGACAAAACATTTCATAATTGCCGGAAAACCGGTTCAACTCTGAAGCAACCCGCGCGGACATTCCATAAAATTATTGCGCCCGCCCGCTTGACTTGCCCGCGCCGCTGGGAAAAAATGCCTGCGTCGTATGCCGGTCAAAAGCACAGCCCGAAAAAAGTTGAGCCGCGCGCTCCAGCGCGACCTCGACACGCGGATTGAATTCATGGAAGGCATCGTCCGCCGCGATCCCAATTATGTGGACGCGCTCCAGTTGCTCGGTGACGACTACACGCAGCGCGGCCGTTTTCCCGAAGGCCTGTCGGTGGACGAACGCCTCGCGAGCCTCGAACCGCAGAATTCGCTCGTCTTTTACAATCTCGCGTGCAGCTACTCGCTCACCGGGCAGTTCGACCGCGCCGTGGCGGCGCTGGAAAAAGCTTTGAGCCTCGGCTACCGCGATTTCGCGTGGCTCGCCAAGGATCCCGACCTGAAAAAACTCCGCGCCGAACCTGCTTACCGCGCCCTCAAGGAAAAAATCCAGCGGCTGAAGAAAAAGGCCGGTTGAACAAGAAAAGGATCAATCGCTTTCGGCGGTGACAGTTTGCAATTTTAAACGCTCATGGCCTTCAAAAACTTTCCAAGGCAGACGCAAGGCGTCGAACTGCTGCAACGCTCTCTGACGCGCGGCCGGCTTGGTCACGCTTATCTGTTCAGGGGCGACCAGCTTGACGATCTGGAACTGCTCGCCCGCACGCTGGCCAAAACCTTGAACTGCCAGCACCCGGTCAAAACGGACGGCGTGGCGACGGATTGCTGCGACAAATGCTTGAGCTGCCGGAAAATTGACAGCGAAACCCACGCCGACATCCATTGGGCACGGCCGGAATCCAAATCGCGCGTTGTCACCGTCGAGCAGATGCGGGATTTGATGCAGCAAATCCAGCTCAAGCCGACCGAAGCGGAATTCAAGGTGGCGGTCATCGTCGGTGCCGACCGGTTGAATGCACAGGCGGCAAACGCCTTTCTCAAAACCCTCGAAGAACCGCCGTCGAATTCCGTCTTGATTTTGCTTTCCACCGAACCGTCGCGGATTTTGGAAACGATTTTGTCGCGCTGCCTGCGCCTGAATTTTTCCGGCGACGGCGCGCGCCCGCTCGATGCGGCGCAGGCGGAATGGCTCGAAAAATTCGGCGCACTGGCCGGCGGTGAGCAAAAAAGCCTGCTGGGCCGCTATCGGCTGCTCGATGTGCTGCTCCAAAAACTCGGCGAAATCCGTTCGCGCGTGGATGAATCGCTGACCGCGCGCTCGCCGCTCGAAAAATACGACGAGGTTGAAAAAGATTTGCGCGAGAAATGGGAGACCGAGCTCGCCGCCGCCATCGAAGCGGAATATCGCCGTCATCGCGCCGACCTGCTGCTGCTGGTGCAATGGTGGCTGCGCGATATTTGGCTGCACACGCTGGCCGCAGGCAAAGATTTGCTGAAGTTTCCCGCTGTTTCCGGTGCGGAAGCCGTCGCGCGCCGGATCACGCCGCGTCAGGCGCTGGAAAATCTGCAGACATTGGAAAATGCGCAGCGATTGCTGCACACCAATGTGCAGGAATCCCTAGCGCTCGAAGTCAGTCTGCTGAAATTGCATTTTTAATTTCCGCCCGCAACGGCTAAAATCGGCGAATGAAGTCGCAGAGCAAATCCGGCGGAAGGGAATTTTACGCGCTCGCGTTCGGATTGTTTCTCGGCCTGGCAATACTGAAATTCGGCAACCCCGTCATCCTCGACAGCAAAATTTCTTCGCCGGTTTCACTTTCTGATTTTTTGAACTATGCCTGGCCGACGCATTGGGCGAATTGGTTCTTTCTGCCGCTCGCGCTGGTTGGCACGGCAATTTTCTTCTCAAAAAAACTGCCTTGGCCGACCATCAAATGGCTCTGGCTGCTGCCGCTGATGTGGTTTGGCTGGCAGCTTTTTTCCGCAACTTCGACGGTGGATGCCGCTCTCACAGCGACGACACTCTGGCAATTTTCCGGCTGCATCACCTGTTATTTTCTTGGCGCATTCCTGCTCGGAAACGAGCATGCGGTGCGCTGGCTTTTGATCGGCGTGCTGGCGGCATTCACCTTTTGCCTGATGCGCGCCGTTGACCAGCGGCTCTTTGAGTTTCCGCAAAACCATCAGATGCTGGTCGAAGGCGAACGCACCGGCTGGACAAACTTCCCGCCTGAACTGCTTATGGAAATGAAACGGGAACAGGTGATCATCAATACTAACGGCATGGATGTGGCCAATTCCGCCATCCTCGCCAAATTCGCCAAAGGCCGCGTCAACGGCACGCTCGTCTATCCGAACGCGCTGGCTGGCGCGGTTCTGCTGCTGTTTCCAGTTTCCCTCGTGTTCGCGTTCAACAGCACGAAACGGCTGCGGCCGATGATTCGCGCAATGGTCATCGCACTGGTTCTTTTTCTGGGCGGTGCGGGATTTTTTTGGACCGGATCCAAACTTGGCTGGCTCATTGCGATGGCGGTCGGCGGCGCGTGTTTGTTTCGGTTAAAATGGCCGGCGCGATACAAGTGGGCGGCGTTGATTTTAATCTTGTTTGTTGGCTTTGGGATTTTCGCGATCCGGTTCCATAATTATTTTGCCGCTGGCGCCACCAGCGCCGGCGCACGCTTTGACTATTGGCGTGCGGCGGTGCAAACCACTGTGACTCATCCGTTGCTGGGAACCGGGCCGGGAACGTTTCAGCGCCCGTATGCACAACTCAAATCGCCGGAAGCGGAGATGGCACGGCTCACGCACAACGATTTTCTCGAACAGTTTTCAGATTCCGGCATTGCCGGTGGGATTTTTTTTGCTGCTTGGATTATGACGGCGCTGATGGTTGTTGGCCGGCGCGTTTGGAATTTCGGCAATCCGACGGCCTTTGCGATTTTCATCGGATTGCTCGGCTGGTTTGTTCAAGGGATTGGCGAGTTCGGGCTTTACGTTCCGGCACTGGCTTGGACGGCTTTTACTTTGCTGGGCTGCCTGCTGGGGCGGCTTGGAAATCCCATAGACAAGCCGGCGGCGGCAAATTAAGCTTTTGACCGAAAATGAAGATTATATTTCTCAATGGTCCAAACCTGAACTTGCTCGGTCAGCGCGAGCCGGAAATCTACGGCCATACCACTTTGGCTGACATCGAGGCCAAAGTGCGTCAACGCGCCGCCGAATTGAAGGTGGAGATTGATTTCCAGCAATCCAACCAAGAAGGCGAACTGGTCGGCTGGATTCAACAGGCTAAAGGAAAGTTTGACGTGATTGTGATCAACGCCGCCGCGTATACTCATACCAGCATCGCGCTTCGGGATGCCATCGCCGCCGCCGGTGTGCCGACGATTGAAATTCATCTTTCCAATGTCCATTCCCGAGAAGAGTTCCGGCACAAATCTTTGATTGCGCCGGTTTGTCGAGGACAAATAACAGGATTTGGACAAAAATCTTACATTTTAGGGCTTGAAGCTGCGGTTGACGTTAAAGAGCGTGATCAAAACAAGAAAAACATCTGAATATTGGCTCCAATACTTTTCTGATTTTGATTCTTGACGCTCACTTGAAAGAATAATAAGCTATGGCCATATTTCAGCGGAGCTAGTTTTCGGCTGTTATTTGTAGTAAAAAACTCTAAATCTCAATTTGCTTTAACGAAAACGCATCGTGGACCTAAAAGATATCAAAGCCATCATTGATTTGATGAAGAAGAACTCCATAACGGAGTTTGAGTTGGAGCGGCAGGACTCTAAAATCAGGTTGAAACGCGGGTTAAATGGCGGCACACCGGCCGTTCAATACGATGAACCTGCCATAGCAAGCCCGGCTTCAGTTTTGCAAGCAGTTGGAATTGCACCCGCCCCGGTCGTTGCACTGCCTCCGGCGGCAACCGGTGAGATTGACATTAAATCACCGATGATCGGCACTTTCTACCGTGCGCCATCCCCTGAAGCGGGCAACTATGCTGAAATCGGAACGGAGGTCAACGCCGACACCGTCGTCTGCATAATCGAAGCCATGAAAGTGATGAACGAAATCAAATCCGAGGTCAAAGGCGTCGTCACCCAGGTCTTGGTCGAGAACGGCAAGCCGGTTGAATTTGGCCAGCCTTTGTTCAAAGTTCGTCCGAATTGAAACGGCGGCACGCGTCCGCCTGAACCCTGTTTGCTTTCGCTGAAAGCCCATGTTTGAAAAAATTCTGGTCGCCAATCGCGGGGAAATTGCCGTCCGCATCATCCGCGCCTGCAAAGAACTGAATATCCGCACCGTCGCGGTGTATTCGGAGGTGGACGCCAATTCCATGCACGTCCAAATGGCGGACGAGGCGATTTGCATCGGCAAGGCTGCGGCCTCGGAAAGCTATCTGCGGATTGACCGCATCATCAGCGCGGCGGAAATCGCGGACGTGGACGCGATTCATCCCGGCTACGGTTTTCTTTCGGAAAACTCCCATTTCGCGGAAGTCTGCGAAAGTTGCAACATCCGGTTCATCGGCCCAAGTCCGCGTGCGATGAGTGCGCTTGATGACAAAGCCGTCAGTCGCGCACTTGCAAAAAAGGCCGGCGTGCCGACGCCGCCCGGTTCGGAAGGTGTCGTGGAAAATGAAAAAGACGCGCTGGTCATCGCCAAGCGCATCGGGTATCCGGTGATGATCAAGGCGGTCGCCGGTGGCGGCGGTCGCGGAATGCGCGTGGCGCACAATGATATTTCGCTCGTCAAAGGCTATCACACCGCGCGCACCGAGGCGGAAAAGGCGTTTGGTAATTCCGGCGTTTATATCGAAAAATTCATCGAGAATCCGCACCACATCGAAATCCAGATTCTTGGCGACAACAAAGGCCACATCATCCATCTGGGCGAACGCGATTGTTCCGTGCAGCGCCGCAACCAGAAGCTCATCGAAGAATCGCCGTCACCACTCTTGGAGAATAAATTTCGCAAACTGCGCGACAAAATTGGCAAGGCAGCTGTGCGCATCGCCGAAGCCGCGCGTTACACGAATGCCGGCACCGTTGAATTTATCGTGGACAATGACGGCAATTTTTATTTTCTCGAAGTCAACAAGCGCATTCAGGTGGAGCATCCGGTCACCGAAGAAGTCACGGGCATTGACCTCGTGCGCTACCAGATTTTGATCGCGGCGGGCGAACCGCTCCAGCATTCGCAGAGCGACATCGTGATCAAAGGCCACGCCATCGAATGCCGCATTAATGCCGAAGACCCGTTTGACGATTTCCGTCCCAGCCCCGGCCGTCTGGAGATGTATTATCAGCCCGGTGGACGCAATGTGCGTGTGGACACCCACGCCTACGCCGGTTACACGATTCCGCCGACGTATGACTCGATGATTGGCAAGCTCATCACGACCGGCAAGGACCGGCGCGAAGCCATTGACCGCATGAGCTGCGCGCTCGGCGAATACATGGTTACCGGCATCAAAACGACGATTTCCTTCCAGCAGGCCATCATGCAGGATCCGAACTTCCGGCGCGGCGTCTATTCGACCGCCTTTGTCGAGCAACTGCTCGGCGGCGCGCGCCGCGAATTGATCGAGGAGAAAACTTAAGTCAGGCTGGAAAGTTTTCCGCTGAATCCCTCCTGCTTTTTGTTTCAGAATTAAATTTGACACCCGCCGGACGCCGTTTATCTTTTATTGC
>CAZIFP010000021.1:0-19345 GCA_964538105.1 uncultured Bifidobacteriaceae bacterium | reverse complement strand
CCCCATGTCCGGGCGCGTGCTGATTTCTGTCATGCCGTCGCAGAGCAACGGCACCGAGGACGCGAGCCTCATTCAGTGCGCCCGATTTGCAATTTCGCCTTGGACGTGAACTAACTGCCGCTTCCATCTACCGAAACGCCTGTGGCCGCGACTGCGACATATGGATCAACGATTTCCCTGTCCCTTCTTGGTTTCCAGTGTGTGAGCAAGGTTGTCGCGAGCTTGAGCATAATCGGGATTCAGGCGAAGAGCTTCCTGAAACTGGGCGATCGCCTCGTCGGTCTGCCCTTTTTGGTAGAAGGTGGCGCCAAGGTTGTTATGAAACCCGGCATCATCAGGTTTCAAGCGGATGGCTGCTTGGAACTGGCTCATGGCCTCGTCAATCTGGCTCCGCTGTCTAAGGGCGATTCCGAGATTATTGTGCGCCTCGGCAAAACCGGGATTCAGGCGGAGGGCCTCCCGAAACTGGCCAATCGCCTCGTCGGTCTGGCCTTTCATTCCGAGCGCTTTGCCAAGGTTGTTGTGGGCATCGGAATTATCCGGAGCCAGGCGGAGGGCTTCCTGAAGTTGGCCAATCGCCTGGTCAGTCTGGCCTGTCTCAGAGAGGCTGGCACCAAGGTTGTTATGAATCTCGGCGTTATTGGGTTCCAGGCGGAGGGCTTCCTGAAACTGGCTTCTGGCCTCGTCAAGCTGGCCTTGATTTTGGAGGGCGATTCCGAGGTTGTTGTGCGCCTCGGCAAAACCGGGCGTCAGCCGGATGGCTTCCTGGTATTGGCGGATCGCCTCGTCGGTCTGGCCTTTCTTTTCAAGGGCGAGGCCAAGGTTGTTGTGCGCGACGTAATTGTCCTCCGTGACTGCAAGCGCGTGTTCGAACAGGGTTTCGCTGTCCTGCCAATATTCCAACTGTTGACTCGTTACGCATAGGCAGAGAATTATCGCCACCGAACCTGCCACCGACGATATAATCACATGGTAACGCCACCGCCATGTCAGTTCGTAAGCGCCCCAGATTATGATGATGAACAATCCTAGCGATGGTAGATAAGTGTAACGATCCGCCATCGCCTGCCCGCCCACTTGCACCAGACCAATTACAGGCACCAGCGTCCCGACAAACCAGAGCCAGCCCATCAGTAAAAATGGCCATCGCCGCCGCATTAAAAATAGCAGCACTGAAACGCCACCCAAGAACGAGGCTGCCAGCAACACCTGTTCCAACGGCCAATACTTGTGGTGCGGGTAGAAAATGGACAGATCCGTTGGCCAGAAAATCTTTCCCAGGTATCGGCAGTAGGAAATCAAAGTGTTTCCAACACGCGCGCCCATGGGCATGTTTTCAGCCGACAAAATAGCACCTTTCTGCACGACCAGGGTCGCGGCACTTGCCGTCGCCGCTAGAGCAAAGAACGGGATTTTCTCCCGGACCAAGCGCACAAAGCTTGCTACCTGCCACTTGTCATCCGTTATTCTTTGAAGCGGCCAGTAATCGAGCAGCAGCATGATGAACGGCCACGTCACCAGCATCGCCTTGCTCATCAAACCCAGGGCGAAGAAGAACAGTGAAAGCAAATAGTTTTGAATTTTGAATTTTGAGCTTTGAGGTTCTGATTGCGCATAGCGGGCGTAAAAAAGAAGTGCGAGCAATCCAAAGAAGCCGCTCAACACATCCTTTCTTTCCGCCACCCAAGCCACCGATTCCACATGCAGCGGGTGCCATGCAAACAGTGCCGCCACCAACGCGCTCCGCCAACGCGCGCCGGTCATGCGGCGAAGCAGCAGAAAGACCAGAACTGTGTTGAAGGCATGCAGCAACAGGCTTGTCAGGTGATGTCCCCACGGCTTCAAATCATAAATCTGGCAGTCCAGCATGTGGGACAACATCGTCACCGGATGCCAGTTGGCGGACACAGGATTTAAGAATGCCCATTTTACGCTTTCCACGGTCAGCCCGTTTTGGACGTGAATATTCGAGGTGACGTATTCATCGTCATCGTAGTTGATGAAATCATGGTGCGTCGCCTGCCAGTAAAGGGCCAGCGTCACCAGCGCCAGGATGGCAGCCACCAGCCATCCCGGAAAACGCGACCGTGCCACGACCGCAACAGGCGCTCTCGCCACCGCGGTGTTGGATTTGATTTTTCGCCTCCGCATGGAGGCTAGTAGATAAGAGAAATGAGAAAAGAGAAAGGAGAAAGGACCGCGTCACGATGCTGCCGGAATCATTGCGAGAAAACTTTCTTCAACTTGTGGCTTGGTTGCAACTTGCACGCAAAGGCATCAGGTTCGTGATCACGTTTTTACAGTTAAGTTGCCCCGTTCTTTCATGCCGGTCTTTGCATTCCCGCGCGCACGGAACGATTCACCTTTCCTGCAGCAGATAGAATTGTCCGGATGAGGCGGGATCCACGGCATTGGTGGCGGTGAAGGTGAAGGCGCCGCCGGTGGCGGTATTGGTTATGCCCAGTGCGGTCCAGTTGGTCAGCGGCAGGGAAAGGCTCGTGCTCGTCAGCACGGTGAAGACGCCGCCGGTGATGCTGTTGGCGACGTTGAAGACGAGATTCATCCCGGCGAGGCTGATGCCCGTGATGACCGGCGCGGGCAGCGGGATGGTATAATCGGCAACGATGGGCAGATGATCGCTCGCGCCGGTGAGGTCAATGTAAAGTTGCGCGGCGCTGATGAAGACCGGGCCGTTCGTGACGAGGCGGCTGTTCAACGAAGTGTTCGCGCCGGAGTTCACGCTGCCGAGATAAGCCGTTGTGCCGTTGTTGCCGAAGGGATGATACGTCCCCGGCACGAGCGCAAGTCCGCCAGGCGTGCCGAAATAAACATTCGTCGTCATCATCTCATAATCATCGCGGTAATCCAGATAGGTTGCGGAATCCGTCAAGGCGGCGGGCGTCACGGTGCTGCCGTCCCAGTTGGTTGTCAGGCTGCCCAAGGGATTCAGCGGGTCAATCAACTGGTTGGTGCCGGGCGCGGTGAGCGTGCCATACATCTTTTCGCCCGCGTCGCCGGTGTTGAAATCGCCAACGTGCAAAATCCGCGCATCCGCCGGCAGCGTCGTCATCATGTTGCTGCGGACGATGAACGCTTCGCCCGCGCGGGAATTCGTGTTGTTCGCGGTGCTGCTCGAGCCGGATTTGTAATGGCTCACATAAACATAAAAAATGTTGGCCGCGTTCGTCGGGACGCCGGCGGGTGCAAATTGATAGCGCATCACTTCGCGATATTCCCCCGAATCACCCGAGCTGACGCCGCCCAACTGGTTCGTTCCGCCCGGCGGATCCACCTGCACCGACGCGAGCAGTTGCACGGTCTCGGTGTTATAGACGAGCGCGTTTGGACCGTTTCCGACCGTGGGATCACCGCCAAAGGCTTCCGTCGCCTGATAAGTGCTGTTGGAATACATCCCGGCCACGCCGTAAAACGTGTTCAGTGCGTTCACGATGGGCGTGACGGTGATTGGATTGCTGGTCGTCTCCTCCAAAGCCAAAATGTCCAGCGGTTGCGCGTTGCCATTCACGACCTCCTCGCCGATACCTTCGAGCACACCGCCCGACACATAGCTGCTGGGGTTGGTCGACGGCGCGATCAGGCCCGGCAGCGGCGGCCCCTCGGCAGCGGACGTCACAATGTTCGTAAACGTCGGTTGTTTGTTGGTCACGCCGATGTCCGCCTCGATGTTGTAGGCGGCGATGCGCAAAATCCGCGTCTGCGCGCAAAGGGTCGTCGCCAGGCAACAGGTGGCCAGAATGACCAGCCAACGCCACGAATTGCAGTGGTTATAGTTTTGCATCAAATAATCTCCTTGTTTCAATCAACTCTGCTCATTCTAATTCACGAGCAAAAAAATTGCAGCCACAAAAAATTGCGAGAATCAGATGGCCGGCGCAATTACACCACCCAAAGTGCGCCCCCCCAAGTTTGCCAGATGCCCCGGCAAAACAGCCTTGCCTCACGTCATTCCAAATGCGGGTTATCGATTTTACTGACGGCCATGCCGCTTATTTCAAGATCAGCTATATTCAAAACAATCCTTACAATGGCGGAAGTTCTGCGACGTCCGAACTTTTGTTGCCAGATGTAATCCAACGCCGTCGCCTCCGGCGGTCGCCGCGCAATGACCGCAGTTTCAGCCGGTCTGTTGACTATTTGCACGCCTGATTTGCTTTTCCGTTCAGTCAGCGATTTTCAGAGGGTGTTTTGCCATCCCAATGGATAATTTGATTTTTCCAAGTTTTGGGAATTATCAAGGTCTCACTGCCGTAACGCAAATGACAGGGATTCCCGCCGGGCGAATGGATTGTGGCGGAAACCAGTTCCCCGTTCTTCCATTCGATGTCCACGGTGAAATCGCCGCGGGCGCGCAGACCTTTCACCGAGCCGGCCGGCCATGCGGTGGGTAGCGCTGGGAGCAGGTTGATTTCGCCGTCCTGCGATTGCAGCAGCATTTCACACATGGCGGCGGTGAAGCCGAAGTTGCCGTCTATCTGCATCGGCGGATGCAGGCCGAAAAGATTCGCACAGGTGTTCCGGTCAAAAAACAATTGCACGAGCATATGGTGCGCGTCCTCGGCGTCACCCAGCCGCGCGTAAAGTGCAGTGCGCCAGGCGAACGACCATTCGCGCACATCGCTGTCCGGTGAAATGCCGCGCGCATTGATCGAAACTTTCGCGGCCTTCGCGAGGTCGGGAGTTTTTTCGACGCTGATCTGCCGTCCGGGAAACACGCCGAACAAATGCGACGTGTGGCGGTGATGATCGTTGGGTGTGTCGAGTTCGGGGCTGCCCGGAACCGCGTTCGTGCCGGTTTTCTCGGTCATCCATTCGAGCAGTTGCCCCCAACTGCCGACGCCGGGCGTCGCAAGGCGGTCGCGCATCGCGGCGATCTTATCGCGGTAATCCTTGTCCACGCCGAGCGCGTCCGCCGCCGCGACGTAATTGTTGAACAAGTCCCAGACAATTTCCTGGCTGTAACTCACGCCGTCTTCGTGCGGGCCGTGTTCGGGCGACCACGCGTCCGGCACGACGAGCCGTCCATCCGGCAGCGTCTTCAAATGGTCTTCCCAAAATTCGCAGACTTCCTTGAGATACGGATAGGCGGTGTCCGCAAGGAACTTTTTGTCGCCGCCGAAAGCGTAGTGCGCCCAGAAATGCCAGCCATACCAGGCGTTCGCGGTGTTGTCCCATTGCCAGCCCATGCCGCCGTATATATTGTGCGACGTGCGGATGGCGAAACCGCGCTTCGCAAATTTACCGTCGGCGGTCTTGAAATCATCCGCCGCCGCCGTCGCCTTGCGCCACATCGGAAGCTGGCTTTCCACCAGATTGAAAAACGGTTCGGCGCACTCGGACAAATTGGCCGGCTCGACGGGCCAGTAATTCATCTCGACATTGATGTTCGCGTGATAATCCGAATGCCACGGCGGACTGTTGTTGTCGTTCCAAAGCCCTTGCAGATTCGCAGGCAATCCGCCGGGGCGCGAGCACGAGATCAGCAGATAGCGGCCATATTGGAACAGCAGTGCTTCAAGCTGCGGGTCAACCGTCGTGGCGGCCAGAACTTTTCGCTTGTCGGTCGGCGACGCGATTTGTTCCGGCGAAGATTTCCCCAGATCAAGCGCGACGCGGTCAAACAGCGAATGGAAATCTTTTTCGTGTGCGGCCTTGAGCGCGGCGTATTTTTTCTTCGCCGCACTGTCAACCTGCTCCGTCACGCGCGCGTGCGGGTCTTCGCCGCGATAGTTTTTCGCGTAGTCCATCGCATAGCCCGTTCCCGCCGCGATGACGAGCGTGAGGCTGTTGCAATTGGAGAATTCCAGAGTTGAACCGTTCGTTTGCAGCGAGCCTCCGTCATTGATGGCGAGCAGTTGCGCCTCGTATTTCAGGCCGTTGTTGAGCGCGCCCGCGCCGGTGAGACGATTTTTGTCCGCGACGGTTTGCGCGCCATGCGAATCTGTCAATTCAATGCTGCCGCCATAACTGCCGGGCTTGTCGGCGGTGAGGCGGACGACCAGAACATCGTCGGCATGGCTGCAAAAATACTCGCGGGAAAATTTCACGCCGTTCACCGAATAGTTGACGTGCGCCAGCGCGTCACCGATGTCAAGGTCGCGCCGGTAGTTAGTTGCGTTTTGATGTCCCGGCAAATTGATGAACACGCTGCCGAGCATTTGATACGCGCCCATTGAGCCGTCGTTGCCGCTGGGATTTGCGCCGCCGAGCCAGAGGCTGTCTTCGTCCAGCACGATGCGCTCGCGTGCCGGGCCGCCCGCAATCAGTCCGCCGATGCGCCCGTTGCCGATGGGCAGCGCCTCGTTGATGAGCGGCGATGTCTGCGTGGCGACGGACGGCTTCTGATACCACAGCACCAGATCGCTGGCGGAAGAAACCGTGATTGCGCCGAAACAAATTGTAGCAGCCAGGATAATATTTTTCATTGGTAAATCATATTTGGCTCCGTCGCAAACTACCAAGGCAAAGGCAGCATGTTGCTTTCAACTCGGATGTTTGCGACGATTTAAAGCAGCTTGCCGTCAAATTGTCATCAACTCAATGGTTGTCCCGCCACAATTCTGGGATCTCGACAATTTTTACATCCTCTATTGCATGGTCGGCTGGCAGCGACTCGCCCGACCAAAGGCGCTGCGACGTCCAGCGCGACGGAGGAATGCTCTAAAATGGATCGGTCGGCGGCAGGCCGAGCGGCAGCAAACCGGTGCTGCACAAATAAATGACGTGACTTTACTTTTTCGGGCCAGTTGATGTAATAGTCTGGGACGCAAGAATGGATCAGACGAATGAACGGCAAACGATCCGCGACGGCAGACAAGATTCGCCTCTTACGGGAGGCGGATCGTGGTGAAAAGAGCATCCAGGACATTTGCCGGGAGGCGAACCTCTCGGTGGTGAGCTTCCATCGTGGAAGCGGCAGTTTGGGCAGATGGACATCAACGAAGCCCGGCGGCTCAAGGAGCTGGAACGGAAGAACAACGGGTTAAAAAAGATGCTGGCGGAGTCGCTGCTTCAAGAACCGGGTGCGCTGGAGGCCGAATACAAAAAAAACTGTGAGCCCGGCCCATCGCCGGGCGGTGGCGCAGGAACTGGTGAAGAACGAGACCTGTTCGCAACTGGCGGTCTGCCGGACATAGAGCCGATAGAAATCATTACCCTGACTCTTTTGCTCTTGGGTTCTAAACCACTCGCCGCGCCTGGCGCGTGAAACCGCCGATTACCTGGAAAAAGGTCAAGTCAGCCAAACGGCGGTCAGGCTGGTTTCCGCTCCAATCTTCAAAAAGACGGGGAATTTACTCAAGGTGCATAATCCCGCAATTCGGATTAAATTTAAAGCAAGGATGACAACATTATTACTTGAGCAGGTTTGGTTCAGGTGTTTCCACAGACGCATGGCGGTAATTGATGTTTAGTTCATCAAGCCGCCTAGCCTGAACTTGCAGCCGGCGCATGAAATCGTCCCAATTCTTAGCGTCCTTCGCCGACCAGGTGACTTCCGCGAGGGCGCAGGCGCGCGGGAAGGTCATGTATTCGGCCTGCTTCAAGTTGGAAATCTGTTCCGTCCATAAATTACCCTGCGCGCCCAGAATAAATGATTGCAGCTCCGGCGGCACATTGGTGGGCATGGGTTCAAAGGCATACATTTTGTTCAATGTCAGCGGCCCGCCCCAAGCTGCGGCCTTCGGTTCGGCGGCATGATTGGTTGTCTGGTAAAAATCAAAATAGCAATACGCCGTCGGCGTCATCACGACATTGTGGCCGGCGCTGGCGGCCTCCTTCGCGCCGCCGATCCAGTCCATGACGGCGGCATTTTTGGCGAGGCCGCCCTGCAAAATTTCACTCCAGCCGATCATGGAATGTCCGTTCGCATTGACGATTTTTTCAATGCGCCGGGTGAACCAGCTTTGCAGCTCCTCCTCGTTTTTCAAACCTTCGCGCTTCATGAGCGCCTGGCAATCCGCGCTGTTGTGCCAGGTCTCCTTCGGCACCTCGTCGCCGCCGATATGAAAATATTTTCCGGGAAACAACGGCGACACTTCCGCAATCACATCGGCAAGAAACTGGAATGTTTCCTCTTTGGCCGGATCATAAATGCCGTTAAAAATGCCGGCGGTCATCGAAGGTTCAAACGGCCCGCCGGTGCAGCTGTATTGCGGATACGCCGCCAGCGCCGCCGTGGCATGGCCGGGCATTTCGATTTCCGGCACGACGATGATGTGCCGCGCCGCCGCGTATTTCACCACGTCGCGAATGTCGTCCTGCGTGTAAAATCCGCCGTAGCGCCCGTCCGGTCCGTAAGCCGTGGTCAGGTTGGGATTAAAACCGAATCCAGCTTCCGCGCGCCACGCGCCGATTTCGGTGAGCTTGGGATATTTTTTAATTTCAATCCGCCAGCCGTGGTCGTCCGTGAGATGCCAGTGAAACACATTCATTTTGTGCATCGCCATGGCGTCGAGAAAGGATTCGACCTCGGACTTGTTGAAAAAATGCCGGCTCACATCGAGCATGAAACCGCGCCACTGGAATCGCGGCCAGTCCTCGATCTGCACGCACGGAATCTGCCAGGCGACGTTGCCCACCAGGTTTGAGGAATAAATTTCTGGCGGCAATAATTGAAACAAAGTTTGCACGCCATAAAACAAGCCCGCCTGTGTCGGTGCGCGGATGACGACTGAATTTGTCGCCACAATCAGTTCATAGCCTTCCGGGCCGAGATTCGTGTCCGCATTTTTGGTCGTCAGCAAAATGGCGCCGGGGATGGCTGCGCTGTCAAAATGTTTTTTGCTGACTTTCAGCGGATAGCCGGTGGAGGGATTCAGCCCATCCGTCAAAAATTTTGCGGTCGCACGCGAAGCGGAGTCCGCAAAGATGCGTGTGTCGGCGTTGAGTTGGAACGCGCCGTCGCGCAATTCCATTTTTTGCGGCAACGGAATGACGGCCGGAACATTTGCGCTTCCGGCAAAAGCAGCGGCGGCCAGAAACAGCATACAAGTCGTGGTGATTTTGGATTTCATAAATTTCAGGATTTTTTGTGACCTTCAAAATGTTCTTCAATTTCTTCCAAAGTTTTTCCTTTGGTTTCCGGCAGAAAAAATGCCGCCGTGATGAAATAGACCACCGTGCAGCCGGCGAATACGAAGAACATCGTCGAGTAGCCGTATTTGCCGACGGTCGGCAAAAACACGGCGGCGATGGTCGTCGAGACGGCCTGGTTGAGGAGCAGCGAGATGCTCATGCCGTTGGAACGGATGCGCGTGGGCATCAATTCCGAAAGCGCGAGCCAGACACAGACGCCGGGGCCGACGGCAAAAAACGCCATGAACGTGAACAGGCAGACGGCGGTGAGCCAGCCGTTGCTTTCGGAAGGAACGGGCGTGATCAGGGCGTTTTCAATTTTCAGCGGAGCCGTCTGCGCGGCGTCGAGGTTCGCAAATGGATTTGAGAAAAAGGCGACGACCTTGTTTGCCGGCAAACAGCCGGCGCGGGTGATTTCAACCGGTTTTGCAGCGAGATCATCCGAACGCGCCACGGTCGTTGCCGCGCGAAAATCACCGTAGGAATAAATCACGATGAGCGTCGCGGGCTGGCCGCTGATATTTCCCCCCGCGAGGAAATTCGTGGCGGCGGCCGTGTTGAAATCGAGGATCAGTGTTTGATTCGTTGTGACCAAAGTTTGGAATGCATCCTTGCAATCCACGCGCAGCTTTTCGGTCTGGTGAAAAATCATTCCGGCGCAAAGCAGCGAAATGATGACGCCCGCGCTGCCGAGTGAGAGCAGAAATTTCCGGCCTTTGCGATCCACCAAAATGACCGCACCGATGGTCATCAGAAAATTCACGAGCGTGAGAATCAGATAGCCGCTGTGCGCCTGTTTGTCGCCGAGACCAGCTTGAATCAAAATGGTGGCGTTGTAGCCGATGATGGAATTGACGCCGGTGAGCTGATTGCAGGCGAGGATGACGCAGGCCAGCAAAAACGGGATGACGTATTTGCGGCGGAGTAGTGATTCCTTGATTTGCGAGCCGGCGGATTTGGCGCTTTCGGCGGCGACGGTGTCGGCCATTTCCTGCAATTCAGTTTCCGCCTGCGATTCGCTGCGCGAACGGAGCAGGGCGGCGCGAGCAGCATCTGTTTTACCCTTGCGAAACAGCCAGCGCGGAGATTCGGCCACCATGAAGCTGCCGATGACAAACAGAATTCCCGGCGGAAGTGACACCCAAAAAATGCTGCGCCAGGCATGGTCTTTGAAGGCAAATAATTTGCCGGCGTCACCGAGTTTGGCGACGTCATCCACCCGCCCGCTGAAATACAAACCGATGATGGCGGCGGCGACGATTCCCAATGTCAGCATCCATTGAAAAATTCCCGTGCCCTTGCCGCGGTCCGCCGCACCGAGACATTCCGCAAGATAAAGCGGAATGACGACGCCGATGAATCCGGCGCTGATGCCTTGCAGCAGCCGGCCCAGCACCAAGGCTTCGTAACCTTGCGCCAGAGCAATCATCGGGATGCTGATGACAAACAGGATGCCGCTTAAAGCCATCATTTTTTTTCGGCCGAAACAATCGGCCAGCAGGCCGGCAAACAATGTTGAAATCACACTGCCCAGCAAAACGGCGGCGACGATGAAGGAGAGCTGCCCGGCATTCAGCTTGGAAGTCGCCTCCAAATATGGCAGCGCGCCGGAGATGATTCCCACGTCCACGCCGTAAAGCAATCCGCCCAGGCCCGCGACAAACAGGAGAAAACGGTTGTAGCCGGATTTTGCCGCGCCATGATTCTCGTTCATATTTTATTTTTGAAATGCGGGTTCAACGAAACGAATCAAGCAGACGGCCCGGATTGTCCGTTGCACTGATTTGTTTGCCGCCCTGGTAAACATTTTCAATGCGTCCGTTTTTCCACTGACGCAACCGGTAGAGCGTGGCAAAAGCGAAATCGGGAGCCGGGCCGCCCTGACCGCCGACGAGTTCGGCGCCGCGCCGCACATTGTCCTGCAACCACGCCGGCAACCGCAGGTGATAGGGGTTGCGCTGGACTTCGCCGACGTGAAATGACAACGCCGCAAGCAGGTCGGCGACGTCGGCCACGGTGGATTCCACCATCAAATTTGACGACGCCATCTGGCCCCAAAATTCCGTTTCTATGGTCAGGCACGCGAAATTTTTGGGCAGGGTTTGCAGCGCATCCATCACCAGAAAATGAGTGCCGATGTGCGTGCCGTTCCAGTCAAATTCGTGCGGAAAGAAAATGACGCGCGGCTGGTGCCGGGCAAGCGTGGCGGAAATAATTTTCACCGCAACCGACCAATGCTGCGTATCGTCCGTGCGGGTTTTGCTGGAGATTTTCTCCAAGCCGTTCAGAGCGCTTTGTTCAAGGTCGAAACCGAGATAATTGCAAGCGTCCTTTAATTCCTGCCAGCGCGGCTGCTGGCGTTCCGGGTTGCTGCCCAGGGTGACGGCGACGTTGATGATTCGCATCCCGGCTTCACGCATGAGGCGCAACGCCAGGCCGCCAGTGATGCACTCGTCGTCCGGGTGCGGCGAAAAAATGATGGCAGCGGGCGCATCTGGAGCAGGCCGGGATGGATGGTGCGGAGCGATTCCACCCAGCGGCAGTGATTTGCCGCCGGCAACCAATCCGGCAAAGGATGAAACAAATTCAAGATAGGGATTCATAGCCTGACCGGCGAACAGACCGCTGCTATCAAAGTTAAAAATAGAGAATGCATTGCCACGCCTAGTTTTTCAGCGAAGACACCATTTATGCAACCCCCAATTCAGGGGGTTGTTGCTGCCTTCTCCTCTGTTAAGGTTCTTGCGTGAACAACGACCTTTTTGAAAGACAGGCGGCCAATACAGTTTTTACCAGGCAATTCATATGGAAGTCGTGATCCGACCGAATGCCGATGCCGCCGCCGACCTGGTGGCGCGGGTGATTGCCCATGAGCTGCGGAGTCATCCGCGGCTGGTCTTGGGGCTGGCCACGGGCAACACCATGGAAGCGGTCTATGCCCGGCTGGTGCAGATGCATCGCGAGGAAGGACTCGATTTTTCGGTGTGCCGGACGTTCAACCTCGACGAATACGTCGGCTTGTCTAGCAACCACGCCAATTCCTACCGGCACTACATGAACCAGCACTTGTTTTTGCAGGTGAACATTGATTTGCAAAATACGCATCTGCCCGACGGCATGGCGGCGGATTTGCCGGCTGAATGCGCCAACTATGAACGGCTGATTGCCGAGAACGGCGGCATTGATCTCCAGTTGCTTGGCATCGGTCAAAACGGGCATCTCGGCTTCAACGAGCCGTTGTCCGCGTTTCGTTCGCGCACACGGGTGAAAATTCTTTCGCCGGTGACGCGCGCGCAGAACGCGCCGCTGTTTCCGGGGCCGGACCTGATACCGCATCGCGCGATCACAATGGGGGTGGGTTCCATTTTGGACTGCCGCCGCTGCATCTTGCTGGCCACCGGCGAGGAAAAGGCGGCGATTGTCGCCCGGGCCGTGGAAGGCCCGATCACCAGCATGATTTCCGCCACCGCCTTGCAGTTGCATCCGGATTGCACGCTGATTCTGGACGAAACGGCTGGCAGCCAGCTCAAGGAGTCGGACTACTATCACTGGGTTTTCGAGAACCAGCCGGAATGGGAACCATTCCGCACGGCGGCCCCGGCCGCCAAAATAAATGGATTTCAAGCCAGGAACCCATCGGTGAAGAAACCGGTTGAAGCGGTTTGACACTGCCGGTTGCATGACGACCAGCTGGTTGTGAGTTGACGGCACTGGCCAAAAGCCTTTTCATGAGACCGATGTCCAAGCAACATCCCGACAGAAGTTCCGTGAAAGCCGAGCCAGCCGCCGATGTCCATGATGGCATTTGGAAAGATCGTTTAATTCTGCGGCGCTATCGCTTCCCGGCTTCCGGTGAATCAGAGCAGGATCTGACCACGCGCATTGAGCAGGGTGGTGTGGGATATTTTTTCCCGCTCGGCACATCGGACATGGAGACGGCTGCGGCAAACGCGGCCCGGATTCACCAGATGGTGGTGAAGCAGGGCTGGAACAGCGTCTTCCAGCAATTCCCCCGCGAATTGATCGTGAGCTTCGAGTGGTGCATGAACCCGGTGTTGTGGACATATACCACCATTCACACGCTGGTTGGCAAACGGGCGGAGCTCGCATTGGAAACTTCACCGGCCAACCCCAACCGGCAGCGCGTGCTGGTCGTTGAACTGGATGCGGGCATCCGCCGGGCTTTGTGCTGGAGCATTGACCAGCAGTCCGGATTTGGCAGTGTTGCCTGCGACTCGATCGAAGCCTTCAATCAAGCCCTGGCCCACCACAAGCCGCGCATGGTTCTCTTGAACCGCAATCTGGCGGGTCGCATCGGTTTCAAATCCACCGGCACCATCGCCCCGATTCAACCAGGGGTGCCAGCCCTCACTTATTCGGTTCATGTGGACGGTGACCAGATGTTTGTTTCAACGCCGGGCGGGGCCGGGGGATATTTGGTCAAGCGCGTCAAGCCGGACCGGTTGCTGGAGCCGATCCTCAATGTCGCCAGCCGGTCGGAATTGATGACGGACGATCTGCTGTTGCGTGTGAAATATTATTTTCAGGAACTGCTGCAACTGCGTTCCACCCACGACAACTCGGCGCTGGCCAAGCTCACCCGCCGCGAACGCGAGGTGCTGGCGCTGTTAAGCAAGGGTTGTGTGGACAAGGAGATTGCGCAGGCGATGGGCATCAGCGTCTGGACGGTGCACGGGCATATCAAAAAGATATTTGAGCAGCTCAACGTGCGCACCCGCACGGAAGCCGTCATCCGGTATTTGGAAAAATAGTTTGATTGTTACATGATTAACTGAGGAGGATTCCGGTGTCGGCGGCTTTGCTCCACCCCCCAATACAGGGGGTGGACAGGATCGGATCATGCGCGTAGAGTCAAACCCAGCGTAAAGAAGCAAGCGCCCAAACCATTAACCGTAGTTGATATGAGCCTATGAAATCACAAAAAAAAGTAACCCAATGGAAAAAGCAGTTGGTGCCGTTCGTGGCGGCACTGGTATTGTCAGGTGTCCGCACCGTCGGTGCGGCAGATTATCCAACCACAATTTTGGCGGATCATCCGATCGCTTACTATCGTCTGGAAGAAACCTCCGGCACGACCGCCGTTGACAGCAGCGCATCAGGAGCGTTTCCTGGAGTTTATAATGTCAACGGCTCTTATCCATTGCTGGGCCAGCCCGGCATAGATACAAACTCCATTGTTCTGTCGGTGGCCCAGCCTGCCTCGGTCACGGCCGGCTATTATGACGCAATGAATCAGCAAGCCCCGTTCTCTTTTGAAATTTGGGCCAAGCCGATCAGCACCGATCCGGCCAACTTTCGCTGTCCGATTGGCAACTTTTCCGGCTGGGGCACAGCAACCCAATCCGGATGGTATGTTTATCAGTCGGCGGGAGCACCGAACACCTTTGCCTTCATTACCGCGAGCGGTGTCTGGATTACCTCCCCAACCATTTCTCTGTTTAACTGGTATCACCTGGTCGGCACTTATGACGGAACCAATATGAGTTTCTATCTGAACGGTGCATTGGTAGGCACCCAGAGCGCCGCCGGTTATACGGCCAATTCCGTTAATAATGCCGGGGTAAATCCCATTGCGCTGGGCAATCGCGGCGACGCATCCGGCTACGGAGCCTTCGATGGAAGTCTGGATGAATTCGCTTATTATACCAACGCGCTGACTGCCGCCCAAGTTCTGGCGCACTATCAGATTGGAACCAATTCTTTTCGAGTGCCAGCGGCTCCAACCCTTTTGAAAGACACGGCATCCGCCACCAATTACGCGGGAACCACCGCCCAGTTTAGTGTCATCGCCGGCGGCGCAACTCCGCTGGCCTATCAGTGGTATAAGGGAGCTGCCCAAATGAGCGGTGCCACCAACAGCACACTGGCGTTCATCTGCGCGCCAGCAGATGACGGCACGACTTACGAAGTAATTGTCACCAACTATGTCGGTTCCGTGACTAGCAGCGTGGCCACTCTCTCGGTTTCAACCAATCTCCAGATTGACGCCCCGTTGACTTCAATTTTGCGCAACGTTGGCAGTGCGGCGGCGTTTGAAATTGTGGCGGAAGGCGCGGTGCCGATAACCTATCAATGGCACAATGGAGATGGCAGTCTGATTTCTGGAGCCACCAATCCGGTGTTGTGGTTGTCCAATGTCCAGTTGACCAACGATGGTGCGAGCTATTATGTCAGCATCATCAATCCCTATACCTCCATCAACAGCGATCCAGCAACGCTGAACGTTCAGGCCCGGCCGGTGAACGAAACAATTGATGGCTACGCTAAAGTAGTCCTGGGTGATGGCCCGGTCGCCTTCTGGCAACTGTCCGAGACCAGCAGCGCTTCCACTGCGGTTGACACGGTTGGCAGCTTCGATGGCACTTATGTCGCGGGAACGGGCAGCTTCACCTATGGCGTGCCGTCAGGTATTCCGCACGATACCAACGGAGCCGTGGGTATCACCGGCGGCGCGACCGTCAATATTCCGTATGCGATTGAAATCAATCCTCCGGGTGCCTACTCGGTGGAAGGCTGGTTCCAGCCGGCGTCCTTGGCGGCCAATGGCAATGATTATCGGACGGCGCTTTCATCCATGAGCAACCCCTATGGTGCCGGCCCGACGGGTTGGCTGGTGTATCAAACCGGCGGCAACAACTGGTCATGGTGGCCTTACAACGGTTTTTGGTCGGGCGTCCAGCTTACTGACACAGATCCCATCGTGGCCGGCCAGTGGTATTACCTCGTGATGACCTATGACGGCACGACGTTTACATTTTATGTTAATGGCGTGGCAAAAGCCTCCGGAACCGACGGTGGATACGTTCAGAACGGGAATGTGCCTGTGGGTGGAGCCTCCAGCTACAATTATAACTACAATACAACACCGGGCCTGCCCACTGGAAGCGGCCCCTATACCCTCGGCTGGCGCGTTGATAGCGGCTTCAATCCATTCAGCGGCAACATGGACAACGTAGCGGTCTATAACAAAGCACTCACTCCGTTGCAAATTCAGAACCATTTCCTGAACACGACGTATGTGTCCATCGGCGGTTCCGGCAGTAATGTTGTGATCGCATGGCCGGCCGGGACGCTGCAATCGTCAACCAATGTCAGCGGGCCATACCTGAATGTTGGCGGAGCAACTTCACCCTTCACAAACTCTGTGAGCGGCAAGCAAAAGTTCTTCCGTGTTCAGTTGCAGTAATCGGTTGGGATTAATTCATCGGCCGGGGCAAAAGGATGCCCCGGCCGATTTTAAAACTTCAAAGAAGCATTAAACAATGACAAATCACACTGACAGGCGTTTTGACCGTTCACCGGGCGTTCACCGTGAATCAAAAGCTTTCACGCTGATTGAACTGCTGGTTGTGATTGCTATCATTGCGATTTTGGCGGCCATGCTCCTGCCAGCACTATCCAAGGCAAAAAGCAAGGCACAACAAATTCAATGTCTCAACAACTTAAAACAACTCAATTTGTGCGGCATTATGTATGTCGGTGACAACAATGGAAAATACGCCTTAAACCAGCCCAATGTCCCCGCAGGGCTGTCAATCGGTTCTTGGATTCAAGGCGACATGAGTGACGTCTATCCAAAAGTTACTCCAGGTGTTCTTGATTCTACCAATCAACTTTGCATCACCACGGGGACTTTCTGGCCTTACAACAACAATTTCGGCATATATCATTGTCCATCCGACCCCAGTAAGACAGCCGGTCTTCCAAAGGTTCGTAGTTACTCGATGAATGGTTGGATGGCGTCCATAGAACCAGACGGAACCCCACGTGTCGTAGCTGACATTGGTGTCAATGCAATGAAATATGCTATGTTTAACAAAGACACTGACGTGCATTCGGCGGCCACTACATGGTATCTGATTGATGAACACGAAAAGAGTATTAATGATGGGCTGTTTCTGGTGATTATGCCGGGATGCAATAACACTTCCCCAATTGATTTGCCGGCAACCCGGCATAATCGTGGCTATGGGCTTTCCTTTTGTGATGGTCATTCGGAAATCTACAAACTTGTAGATGGTCGCACTGCGTGGCCCGAGCCACAAGGTTCTGGTATGATTTCGCCTTCAAATCCTGACTACGTCAAATTGCAGGGCGTGACAACTGTCCTTCATTAATCTATATTCTTCAATCAAAGTTCTGATTTGGCACATGTTTTTGAATGCAAAATTTTTTGGTAGAAAGTTGGCTGCACTTTTATTCATAAGTGCTTTGGTTATGTGCGCGAACTCCGCGCGGGCGGCCATTTGGGTTACTGGCTACTATCCTGGATGGGAGCAGGCTGACATGCCGGCTTCCACCATTGATTTTTCAACGCTTACTCACATCATCCATTTTTCGGTTGTGCCGAACTCGGATGGCTCGCTGGACAGCAGCGCCAATAGTATCACTACCGCCAACTCAGCCGACCTCGTGTTGCAAGCTCATGCCGCCGGACGGCAGGTGCTAATCTGCGTTGGCGGTGGCGGCACCGAAAGCCTGTTTCAAGGTGCGACCAGTGCCGCCAACCTTTCTTCTTTTATAAACAACCTCACAAATTTTGTGGCGACGCGTGGCTATGATGGTGTGGATATTGATTGGGAACCGCTGCCTTCCACCGATGCCCAGCAGTTCACAAACCTGGTGAACGGGTTGCGCTCGTCACTGAACGGATTTCCCCAACACAAGCTGCTGACGGTGGCGGCGGGCGCTTATCCACCTTACGGAGATTCTGCGACCGCAGACTACTTGATGTTCGCCGCGCTTCAAAACGAATTTGATCAGATCAGCATAATGACTTATGACCTGTCCGGTCCGTGGGATGGCTGGGTGACATGGTTTAACTCCCCAATTTATGATGGTGGCTATCGTTTCCCCAGCTCGGGTGGCTTGGTTCCTTCTGTGGATGGGGCGGTAACTAATTTTCTTAAGAACGGTGTTGCTCCTGCCAAGCTGGGCATCGGCATAGCCTTCTATGGCTATCTTTGGACCGGTGGCAGCGGCACTTCGTCTAATTGCATTACCGGGCCGCGGCAATCATGGACGAATGCACCCACCGCCACCGCGATTCGTTACAGCGACATCATGGCCGGTTATTATCAGACGAATCTTTACCATTGGGATACCAGCGCTCAATCGGCTTTCATTGGTATAACCAACACAATTCCTACCAATAACATATTCATTTCCTACGACGATCAACGCACCTGCCAGGCCAAGGTCAGCTATGCCCGCAACCATGGTCTTGGCGGAGTGATGATCTGGGAACTGGCCCAAGACCATCAAAGCGGACAGCCCAGTCCCTTGATGCAGGCGCTCAACCAGGCTCTGGCCACACCAGGTTTGGCCAGCATTCAAAACAGTAACAACGATATAAACTTGTTTTTCAATGCCATTGCCTTGGGATCCTATCGTGTCCAATGGATGAGCAATTTGACCGCCGGGGTTTGGAATACACTTCTGATTACCAATGTTTCCAACGCCGGTGGAGTTTTGCAAGTTACTGATGCCGGGGTGATTGCCAGCCAGTTTCAGCGCTTCTATCGAATTCAAACACCGCCCTAAACGAGCTGGCAAGACATTTTCAGCGTGTCATGGCACGCCGCCTTCCTGATCTTTTTTGACTGCAAGCGGTTTTCAATCAATCTTGGATCCGATTACGCTCTGTTTATAAGCCTCATTTGATTATGCTCGGCAAACAAAGCTGAAATGCTAGGAGCATGGTTGCTATTTCGGCAAGTTTGGCAGCCTTGCGCTTTTGCTTTGAAATTCATTGCTTCTCCTGTCAACATCCGCTTTCAAGTTTGGATTCTGAACCGCACAATTCGGAATCCTAAATATACATGAAACGCACGCATCATTGCAACGAACTGCGCCCGGCTCACATCGGGCAGACCGTCACGCTGTCCGGCTGGGTTCATTCCCGCCGCGACCTCGGCGGACTCATCTTCATTGACATCCGCGACCGTGAAGGCCGCACGCAAACGGTGTTTGATCCGTCGGATTTGACACCCGAACTTTTTGCCCAAGCCGCCGCGCTGCGGAGCGAATGCGTCGTCAACATCACCGGCAAGGTGCGCCACCGCCCCGCCGGCACGAACAACGCCAAAATTCCCACCGGCGAAGTCGAAATCGGCGTCACCGGCCTCGAAGTTCTCAACATGGCGGAAGTGCTGCCGTTCCCCGTGGACGATCCCGAAGTCGCCAACAAGGTGAACGAGGAATTGCGCCTGCAATACCGCTATCTCGATCT
>CAZIFP010000020.1:0-19472 GCA_964538105.1 uncultured Bifidobacteriaceae bacterium | reverse complement strand
GAGGTGTAAATCGGACCGAATCTGGTTGGATTTTGGGGGATACTCCCCCCACTAGCCACCGCCACCAATCGGGAACCATCAGCGGAAGAGGCAATCGAGTTCCAGTTTGTCACCGTCGTGCTGGTTGGCGTCCATGTAAATCCTGAATCGGCTGAAGCATAAAGTAAGTTTCCCGATATCGCTGCCAGTTTGGTTCCATCTGCCGAAGATGCGATGGCACTTCCGGACAGCGAATTTACCAAAGTCCAACTGCTTCCCGCATTCGTTGAAGTGTAGAGTCCGGAGTAAAAATTGCATACCTGGTCGCAAACGCCGCCAATTTGGTTCCGTCGGCTGAACAGGCGACAGCATTCCACACCTCGCTATTATTGGTTAACACCCATGAAGCACCCAGATTAGTCGAAATGTAAATTTGACTTGGCAATAACGCCACTAACTCGCTGCCATCCGCGGACAACGTGATGGAAGCAGCGCCGGTAGATGGATTGTTTGGTGCGTTGTTTGACATCCATGTTGCTCCCGAATTCGTTGAAGCGTAAAGCAAGCACTTACTGAATAAGCCGGATGGAAATTGTTCCAAAGCTGCTAATTTTGTCCCATCAGCCGAAGACGCCACGCATTTCCAATAATTTTCCGGAACGTTATTCGAGGTCCAACTGGCTCCTGAATCGGTCGAAGTATAAATTGAGCCTTGAGCTGCGGCCACCAGTTTGCTGCCATCCGCCGAAGCAGCGATGGCTGTGCAATTTGAATACGCGCAGGTTTGAGTCCAAGTTTGGGCAAACGAACAATCAGCCATCCTCAGTGCAACCAAAACCAGCGGCAGAACGTCGACGGTTTTCATAAACCTCACGCATATTCTACCACCGAATAAAACTCTCCCCTAACGGATTTGCTTTACATTTTTTGCTCACTGCTGCGCCGCCGGCTTCGCGCCGGTCGTGGCGGCGCTGACGGATTTGATCTTCAATTCCTTGGCGATGTCCATCACGTTCACAATCCGGTAAAACGGCGCGTTGCGGTCCGCGTTGATGGAGATTTTCAGGTCGGGATTTTTGGCGACCTCCTCCTGCAGCCGGCTTTTGAGCGTGTCGAACGGAACCGGCTCCCGGTCCAGCACGATGACGGCGTTGGAGGTGATGTTGATCTGGAACGGCAGCGCGTTGGTGGTGTAGCCTTCCTTGCGCGCCTGCGACGATTCCGGCAGCGCCAGCTTCAACCCGGGCTGCTGCTTGAACGTGGTCGTGACCATCAGAAAAATCAGCAGCACGATCAACACGTCCACGAGCGCGACGATGATGATCGTCGGCGTGTTGCGTCGTTTGCGGATGCGGAAACGCATGGTCAGGCCTTGGGTTCCTTCTCGCTAGCATATTGCCGGCGGATGAAATCGTCGCAGAACGCCTCCATCTCGACGGCGAGCACCTCGACTTTTTTGCTGAAATAGCTCCATGCGATAAGCGCCGGGATGGCGATGAGCAATCCGATTAGCGTGGCGCGCAGGATGAGCGCGATGCCCTGCGCCAGCTTGCCGGCGTCGTTCAAGCCAGTCTGGCCGAGGTCGCCGAATACGGTCATCATGCCCGCAATCGTGCCGACAAGGCCGAGCAGCGGTGCGATGCCGATAATGATCTCCAGCACGACCAGACCGCGTTCGAGCCGGACGATTTCGTGGCGCGCGGCGGTTTGCAACGTCTCCACGTTCTCGACCTTCGGCCAGTCGAGATGGTCCGCCGCGAGCGTCAGCAGCCGCCCGAGCGCCGACGGTTTTTGCGCGCAGACGCGGCGCAATTTTTCAACGTCGTCGGGCGTTTTGCACGCGGCGAGCGCCACGGTGATATCGGGCGGCACGACCTTGCCCCAGCGCAGCGCAAGGCCGCGTTCCACGATGAACGCCAGCCCGACCACGGAGGTCAGCGCCAGCAGGATGTAAATAAGTGCGTCCATAAATTTTTCTGCCGCAACGCGCGGCTCAATTTCAATAATAGTAAAAGGTGAAGACAATTTCCCGATAATTCTCACCAACCATCCGTCGCATGTCCGACGGCCAGGGTTCATACGGCGACGGATCGGTGACCGACTTCTGGCAGACATAGCCGAGCAGTTCGCCAACGGTGTTTTCCAAAACCTGCATGTCGCTGATGGTGCCGTCGTAGTTCAAATGAAACCGCAGCGTCACCTTGCCGCTGCGGTCCTGCGAAAATTGCTGGCTGTCGAGCAGGTTATACCATTGCGCCGTCACCGCATCAATAAACCGGCGGTCATAGTCGCCAAACGGCGTCGCCTTCGCGTCAAACGACGGCTGCAATGCCATCCGCCGCGTGCCGCCTTCCTGATTCATGGCCATGCTGGGGAATAGCCCCGACTGCTGCGCGCGCGCCTCCTTGAGCGTGCGGGGACGTTCCGGCTTCTCTTCATTTTTCTCCGGCGAAGTGTCCAGCTTGGCCAGCTTCATGTCGCCGGGCTGTTCAGTCGGCTTGGGCTGCGCCGGTTGCGCCTCCTTCTGGGGCTGCGGTGCCGGCTGCGATTCTTGTGGCTTGGCATTCTGTGTGCGCGGCACATCCTTGGTTTTGGGCACGTCGGACTGCTTGCCCTTTATTTTCGACTGATTCGAGTCAAGGTCCGCGTCGGGATTGGCCGCGCGGGAATTTTTGCTGGAATAATACTTCGCGTCCTTCGGTGCTTCCGGCGTCGCCTGGTCCGGGTCCACGTCCAGAAACATTGTGGGTTCGACCGGTTGCAGCAACGGCGGCGATTTTTTCGCCAGATGCAGCATCGCCGGCCAGTGCAGCCGCTGCCAGAGGCCGGTTTTTTTGCCCAGCTCGTAGCCGCCCCACACGAGAAAATGGAGCAGCAGCGACAAGACCAAAGCCCACAGCAGCCGTTTTGTTTCAAAACGGTTTAGTCGCAGCGAATCCACTTTTTCGACGGCTTCAGCCATGTCGGATAATCTTGCCGCAGGAATACCAGCCGGGCAACTGTCTTTGCGGGCGCAGATTTAACTCTCCTTTGGCACCATAGCCTGATAGACTGGTAATGTCGAAAGACATTGAATGAGCACAAAATTATTTTCCGAACTCGGGCTGTCCCCTGAAATCCTCAAAGCCATTGACAAACTTGGCTTTGAACAGGCCGCGCCCATCCAGGCCGAGGCGATTCCCGTGCTCATGAGCGGACGCGACGTTGTCGGCCAGTCCATGACTGGCTCCGGCAAGACGGCGGCGTTTGCCATTCCGGCGATTGAAAAAACCGACGCAAATTTGAAGGCTGTGCAGATTTTAATCCTTTGCCCGACGCGCGAACTGGCCGTGCAGGTGGCCGAGGAATTTCACAAGCTCGCGCTTTTCAAACGCGGCATCACCTCGCTGCCGATTTACGGCGGGCAATCTTACGAGCGGCAATTTTGGGGCTTGAAGCAGGGCGCGCAAATCGTCATCGGCACGCCGGGCCGCGTGATGGATCACATGCGGCGCGGCACACTGCGGCTCGAAACCTTGAAGATGGTCATCCTCGACGAGGCCGACGTAATGCTGAACATGGGTTTCCGCGAGGACATCGAAACGATTCTGAAGGACGCGCCGAAGGAACGGCAGACGGTGTTCTTTTCCGCCACGATGCCGCGTCCCATCCGCGACCTGATCGAAAAATATTCGCACGAGCCGCAGAACGTGAAGATTGAGCAGAAGGCGATGACCGTCCCGACGGTTGAGCAGTGTTACTACGAAGTAGACCGCCGCTACAAGGTCGAGTTGCTCACACGACTCATTGACATCTACGACCTGAAGCTGGGAATTATTTTCTGCAACACCAAGCGCATGGTGGACGATCTCGTGGATCATCTCGAAGCGCAGGGCTACATGGCCGACCGGCTTCACGGCGACATGACGCAGGCGCAACGCGACCGCGTGATGGGCAAGTTCCGCAAGTCCGGCCTCGAATTTCTCGTCGCGACCGACATCGCCGCGCGTGGCATTGACGTGGACGACATCCAGGTCGTGTTCAACTACGACCTGCCCTACGACGGCGAAGATTATGTCCATCGCATCGGCCGCACCGGGCGCGCGGGCCGCACCGGGCGCGCAATTTCCTTCGCGTCCGGTCGCGAGCTGTTTCAGATCCGCAACATTGAGCGCTACACCAACATGCGGATCCAGCGCGCCAAAATCCCGACCATGGACGAAGTTCACGAAGTCCGCGCCAGCCTGTTCCTCGACAAACTGCGCGCCACGCTCACCAGCGGCGAATACAAAAAACAAGATCACCTGGTCGAACGATTGCTGGAGGAAGGTTTCAACTCCACCGACATCGCGTCCGCGCTCATCCATCATCTGCAAGGCGGCGACGCCACGCCTGCGAAACCCGCGCCCGCCGAGGAAGTAAATTTTGAACGCCCGGAACGTCCACCCTATCGCGAGCAGCGTGACAGTCGCGGCGGCCGCTATGAGGATCGTCCCGCGCGAAACGCACCTTACCGCGAAGCCCGCGTGGAACGTCCGCGAGGGTTTGAAGACCGTCCGCCGCGCTCCGAGGTGAAATTCGCCGACCCGAAAAAATCCAAAACGACGCCGTGGAAAGCCGCGCCCGCCGCGCCGGTCAAAAAAATCATTCCGCCGCCGGCAAAAAAAATTGAAGCTAAGACGGGCAGCCCCCTGGCCGCCACCGTGGAAAAACCGACGAGTGCCGCATCCGAAGTGACGCACCCGGCCAGCGAAATCAAACTGGAAGTAAAAACTTTTTCCGATGCGGAAATTCTGGCCGCAGTGAAGACGCCCGAGGCGAAGCCGGAATCAAAATTATTTCTCAAGCCGAAGTCCGCGCCGTCGGCCTCGCCCAAACCCAAAGTCAGCCGCGCCACGCCCGCCGACCAGACGCGCCTCTGGGTCAGCGTCGGCGAGGTGCAAGGCGTGGTGCCGATTGATTTTGTGAACACCGTCGCCGGCATCACCGGCCTGCCCGGCAAGGTTGTCGGCACCGTGGACGTGCGCGAGCGGCATTCGTTCGTGGACGTGGCCAGCGAGCACGCCAACGGCATCATCGCCAAGCTGAACCGCGCGGAAATCAAGGGCCACAAGGTCAAAGTGAAGGTGGCGTGATGAGCGGCGAAGCGCCAACCCCGCCCGTTCCGCTGGTCGAACAATTGGTTGCGCTGGCGGTGCAATCCAAGTTGCTGCTGATCGGGCGAGAAGCGTTGCGCCGGAGCAAAAGCCATCTGCATTTTGTATTGATCGCCACGGACATCATCGCCAATCATCGCGAGGAAGTGCTGGCGGACTTCAAACATTATCCGGTGGTGCAGCATTTCACGGCGGCGGATTTTGAACGGCTGTTCAAAATCAAGGGCGCGAAGGCGGTCGGCTTTGCGAAGTCCGAACTCGCGAAATCCATTTACGCTGAGTTGAAAGCGTTTCGCATCAACCAGCCGCTGCATCCGTCGAAGCCGAGCGGACCGCCTCCAACTCCTCCCAGCGAGAATAAAGTTTCGTGACATTTTTCTTCGCGGCTTCGAGTTCGTCGGTGAGTTGGTTCACTTTCGCAGCATTTTTGCGGAAAAATTCCGGGTCGGCGAACAAGCCCTCGATGCGCGCGACCTCGGCCTCGACGGCGTGAATCTGCGCCTCGATGCCTTCCAGTTCGCGGGTTTCCTTGAAGGAAAGTTTGCGCGGCTTGTTTGTCTTCGTGGCCGCATCGCGGGCGAGCGCCGCTGACTTTTCAGATTTGTTCGTGGCAATGATGGCGGCGCTTTGCCGGGCCGCGGCGGCCTCCGCCTTTTTTCTCTTCACCAGGTAATAATCGTAGTCGCCGACGCTGTGATGAATCTTGCCGTCGCCTTCAAACGCGAGAATGTCCGTGCAGACGCGGTTCAGAAAATAGCGGTCATGGCTGACGACCAGCACCATGCCGGGAAACGCGATCAATGCTTCTTCCAACACGCGCAAGGTCGGCAGATCGAGATCGTTCGTCGGCTCGTCGAGAATTAGAAAGTTCCCGCCATTTTTCAAAACTTGCGCGAGCAACAACCGGCTGCGTTCGCCGCCGGAAAGTTTTTTCACCTGCGTCGTGATGCGGTCGTCCGAAAACAAAAACCGTTTGAGATACGAGCGCACGGAAAGTTTCGCATCACCCCATTCCACGAATTCGCGTCCCTGCGCGACTTCGTCCATTACGGTGTTCTCTTCGTTTAGCTGAAGCCGGCCCTGATCCACATAGTTGAATTTCGTGAGCTGGCCGATCTTGACCGTGCCTTCAGTCGGCGGCAACTGGCCGATGATGGCCTTGAGCAGCGTGGTTTTGCCGAGGCCGTTCCGTCCGCAAACGCCAATGCGCTGGCCGTTAGCAAAGCTGAACGTGAAGCCGGAAAATAATTTCTTCCCGCCAATGGTCATGCCGAGATCCGCCACTTCCACGGTGCGATTCCCGAGCTGCGGCGGCGGCGGAATGCACAGCTCCACGTCCTCCTCGATCACCGGGCCGTCCTGCGCGGCGGTGTCGTAGTAACGCTCGAAGCGATCCTTCTGCTTGCTGCGCTGCGCGCGCGGGCCCTGGCGCACCCATGCGAGTTCTTTTTTCAGGAACATCTGGCGTTTGTGTTCGACGGTCGCATCGGCGGCCTGACGCTCGGCTTTCGCGAGCAGGTATTCGGTGTAATTGCCGTCGTGCGAAAAGAATTTCCCGTCGGACAGCTCGATCATGCGTTTCACCACGCGGTCGAGAAAATAGCGGTCGTGCGTGACGACGAGGAAGGTGCCATGAAATTCCTCAAGGAATTCGGCGACCCATTCGATGGATTCCGGGTCGAGATGATTCGTCGGTTCGTCGAGAATGAGAAAGTCGGGCAGTGAAACCACCGCGCGGCACATGGCGACGCGGCGCTTTTCGCCGCCGGAAAGGGTTTCGACGCGCCGGTCGCCAGCGGGACAGTTCAAGTGCGCCATCGCGATTTCGATGCGCGTGTCGAGCGTCCAGCCTTCGAGTGCCTGGATGCGATGCTCCAAAAATTCGTGCCGCTTCGAGTCGTGCGGCAGCGATTCAAATTCCGCGATCAGATCCAGCACCGGCTTTGCGCCGTCGCGGATATTTTCCTCCACGGACTTCGCCGCGTCGAGCATGAAATCCTGCGGCAGATAACTCACGACGAGATCGCGCTGCCGGGACACTTCACCAGTATCGGGCGATTGCAGGCCGGCGAGAATGCGCAAAAATGTCGTCTTGCCCGCGCCGTTGCGGCCAACCAGACCGAGACGTTCGCCTTCCTGAATGCCGAGCGTGGTGTCGTCGAGGATGGCGCGATCGCCGTAGCGCACGGTGATTTCAGAGGCGGAAATGATGGTGCCCATTTTGGATCAGGACAAAAAAATGGCATCAGTCGCACCGGAATGGCGCAAACGGAGGAACTCGATTTTAGTTATCATCAGAACATAGACGATAACAGAGAATCAAGCCGTAACAAGTTGGTAACAGTGGTTATTTCGCCGCAGTCACGTCGGCGACGGCTTTTTGGACAATCTCCAAATCGCTGGTGCCGCGAAAACCGCTGAAGCCGACGGACAGCTTGGTTTGACCGTCCACGACTATCGGTTGGCCGCCTTCCCAGCCGATGAAGTCCGGCCGGCCGATGCCGAAATGATGCTCGTCAATTTTGCCGGCATAAACCTGCGTTTCAAATTCACCCGTCTTGAGGCCGGTAATCCAGACCTGGCTCGCCTTGATCCAGGCGATGCGGAACGAGTGCCGCTGCCGGATTTTGTCGGAGCCGAACATTTTTCCATGCACGTTGCCGGCGGCATCCACGATGCAAATGGCGCAGTTGCCGTTGTTGTTGTTTTGATCCTCTGCATTCGCCAGAAATTCCGTAATCCGTTTCTCGGCCGCGACGATGACTGACTGGATCAAAATGTTGAGTGCCTTCGCTTCCATAAAAGTTGTGCTGATGTTTTGGTGGATCGGTTCGAGAGAAATCTTCCAATGACCAACTCCGGAACACAAGCCCGAACCGGCTCAGCGACGAGCGATAAACTTGAAGTGTGAAACCTTACTCCCGCGCCGTTTGCACGGGCAATGCCGACAGCGGCGTGTTTTTGTTCGTCTCGCCAAAATAATTTGCCGACCACTCGTTCTGAAATAGGATGACGGGATTTTTCCCAATGTCGTAAGCGAGCCGCGCGCCGGTCGGGAGCGAAAGCGCGTCGAGCTCTTCTTCCTTGATGTCGGTTGGCAGCCAGCGGACGACGCTCCACGGCGCGGCTTCGAGCCGCGATTCCGCGCCGTATTCGCTTTCGAGCCGGAACTGCACGACTTCAAATTGCAGCGGGCCGACGGCGGCGAGCAGCGGCGTTTTGATTGAGGAATTGCGCAGATAAAGCGCCTGAATGACACCTTCCTGCAAAAGCTGTTCCAAGCCCTGGCGGAATTGTTTGTATTTTCCAGTGTTCGGATTGTGCAGATAGCTGAAGGCTTCCGGCGTGAAGCGCGGAATTTCTTTGTAGAGAATTTTTGGATCCGTCGTCAGCGTGTCGCCAATGCCAAAACTGTCGTGGCCGACGAGGCCGATCACGTCGCCGGGGAACGCTTCGTCCACCGTTTCGCGCTCGTTACCGAACAGTTTGTGCGAACTGGAGAGCCGGACTTTTTTTCCCGAACGCGAATGATGCACCGTCATGTCGCGGTCGAATTTGCCGGAACAGACGCGGATGAACGCGATGCGGTCGCGGTGCTTCGGATCCATGTTCGCCTGAATCTTGAAAATAAAACCGGAGAAAGCCGGATTTTCCGGCGCAATCTCGATGCCGCCCATCACGCGCGATTTGGGCGCGGGCGAATGTTTCAGGAAACCGTCGAGCAAAAGTTGCACGCCGAAGTTGTTCACGCCGCTGCCAAAAAAAACCGGCGTGCTCTTGCCGGCCAGCACGGCGGCATCGTCGAAAATTTCGCCGGCGTGTTCGAGCATTTCCAATTCCTCGACGGTTTTGGCGAAATCGGCTTCGCTCAAATTACCGCGCACCGCCGGGTCGTGCAGTCCGCCGACGGTTTCCGGCGCGCGATATTTGCCGCCCACAACGCGCTCAAAGGTGTGCATCGTTTTCGTCTGCCGGTCATAGACACCTTGAAAATCCGCGCCGTTGCCAATCGGCCAGTTTACCGGGAACGCGCCGATGCCGAGCACGCGCTCCAGTTCGTCCAGCAGCGCGAGCGGCTCCTTCATCGGCCGGTCGCACTTGTTCATGAATGTGAAAATCGGCACGCCGCGCTGGCGGCAGACTTCAAACAATTTTCGCGTTTGCGGTTCGATGCCCTTGGCGGAATCAATCACCATCACTACCGCGTCCACGGCGGTCAGGACGCGGTAGGTGTCCTCTGAAAAATCCTTGTGACCGGGCGTATCGAGCAAATTCAATCGGTAGCCGTCGTAATCAAACTGAAGCACCGTTGAGCTGATCGAGATGCCGCGTTTTTTTTCCAGCTCCATCCAGTCGGACGTGGTGGCGCGCTGATTTTTGCGCGCGGTCACGGAGCCGGCGAGCTGCACCGCGCCGCCATAAAGCAGCAGCTTCTCCGTCAACGTGGTTTTGCCCGCGTCGGGATGCGAAATGATGGCGAACGTGCGCCGCCGCTGGATTTCTTCGGTGATGGTCACAAACGAGTTGCGGAGAATACCAAAACCACGGGTGGTAACAAGCGGGGAAACTGCAAGCCAATTACTTTTCTCCAACGAACACCGCGCACACCGGCGAACCGATGGATTCAGTTTGTCCGGTCGGTTTCAATTTGCCGGTTTCCGAATCAATCGCGAACACGACGACAGAATCCGAATCCTGATTTTCCGCGAGCAGCCAGCGGCCGGTCGGATCAATCGCAAAATGGCGCGGTGTGCGGCCTTGCGTGGATTGATGTTCGACGAACGTGAGCCGGCCGGTTTGCTGGTTCACCGCAAAAACCGCGATGCTGTCGTGTCCGCGATTCGAAGCGTAAAGAAATTTTCCGCCCGGGCGCATGGCAATTTCCGCCGCAGTATTTTTTCCAGAAATATCCTTCGGCAGCGTGGAGATGGTTTGCACCTCGGTCATGGCTGCGTTTGTGTCGGCGTAGCTGAACACTGTGATGGTGCCGCCCATTTCATTGATGACGTAAACGAATCTGCCGTCAGGCGAAAAATCCAGATGACGCGGGCCGGAGCCGGGAGCCACGGCCGCAAACGATGGTTCGTTCGCGGCGAGTTTCCCCGCATTGGCGTCGAGATGATTGATGAAAATCTTGTCGAGCCCAAGATCACATTCGAGCGTGAACTGGTTGTCCGGCGACGGCAAAATGAAATGCGCGTGCGGGCCGGCCTGACGTTGCGGATTCGCTCCGGAACCGGCGTGCTGGAGAATAGCCGTCGCTTCGCCGAGATTGCCGTCCGCCTGAATCGGCAGCGCGGCGATGCTGCCGGAACCATAATTTGCGACGAGCAAACATTTGCCAGTGGCATCCACGGCAACATGACACGGCCCGACGCCGCCGGAAAGCTGCTGGTTCAACAACGTGAGTTTGCCTGTGCTGGCATCCAGCGCAAAGGCACTCACCGCACCGCCGGGTATGCCGCTGATTTCATCCACTTCATTGACGGCGTAGAGAAATTTTCCGCCGGGCGCAACGGCAAGAAAAGTTGGATTGGTGGTTTCGGCGGCGAGTTCCGGCGCGGACAGTTTGCCGGTGGCGGAATCAAATCGGGAAACATAAATGCCCTTGCTCTTCGCGCCGGTGTAGGTGCCGAAATAGACCAGCGGTCCGCCGGTGGAACCAGCCGGAGCCTGCAAATATCGGCTGGCGAATTTCAGGAAGGTCGGCCAGTTGGGCGCGTCCGTATGACCGCCGCTGTGCTGGCGGAAGGCGATGTCGCCGTCAATCAAGGTGGTTTCGACGGGCTGAAAATTGGTCGTGCCCAAATCTTTTTTGCCGAGCAGCACATAGACCGGCCCGGCGGCGGCGGCGGCCATGAAGCTGCCTTTCGCGTCCACCCAGCCGTCACCTTGCGTCGCGCCGGCGCTAATGAAGACCGGCCGCGGCGCGCACATCGCAATCAATTCGTGAGAATCCACCGGCAGGTCGCCCCAGTTCAACGGCCCGGCGTATTTGATGAAGTTGCCGGCCATCCAATGATATTCACCGGTGCCGGCAATGTTCTCGACGACTTCGCCCCAGTTGCGCCGGTGCAATTTCGCGCCGCCTTCGCCGGAGGAACTGACATACGCGATGGCGAAACGCGGATCATACGCCATCGCCACCAATGTCGCCTTGCCAAAACGCGAATGGCCTTCCAGCCCGACCTGCCTAGCGTCCACCGCCGGGTCGGTTTCAAAATAATCCAGTGCGCGGCTCGCTCCCCAAGCCCAGGCGCGCAACGCGCCCCAGTAGTCCGGCTTGCGATGCTGTCCCTTGTTCACCAGGCCGATGATGCCCTGCGTCAGGCCCGCGCCGTTATCGGCCTGAACCGTATACGGCATGATGACGGCATAACCCCAACCCTTGGCTAGCACCTGCTGCTGCCAGGTCGGGCCGGTGTTGCCGCCGAACCCGCCGCGCGCCGGGCCGTTGGTCCCGCCGGGTGCATTCGTGCCGCGAAACCGCGCAAAAAATCCCGGCGGAAAATTGAAACCAAACTGCATCATCACCGGCACCGGACCGGTGGCGTCGGCGGGCGTGGTCAAAGTCAGGTCAATGTTGACCGTGACGTTCGTGAACGAGGAATTGTCAACGTGGCCGGCGAGTTTTTTGGTGATGACCGGCACGGTTCCGTCGTTTGTTCTGACCGTGCTGATCACTTCCCAATTTACTTTCGGCGCGTTCGTCGGCACGCGGCCGTAGATTTCCCGGTCGAAATCCTCGACGATTTCCGGACGGCGCTGCTGCCACCACATTTCCGCCGTCGTGACTTTTTCGCCGTTCTTCAACACCAGCGGGTCGGGCAGATTCGGAAACGGATTCGCCTTCGCTTCGTCGTAGTTGGCGTAGTTGGGCGAGTTGGTGTTGCTGCCGTTCCGGCCGGGGCGGATGGTTTTGATGCCGAGTTGATCCATCATGTTTTGATGGTCTTTCTCCGCCGTGGTGTTGTTCCCGGAACCGCCGGAGCCGCGTGCCGGAGCCGCGTTGGTCGGGATGCCACTGGAAACCGCAGGATTCGTCGCATTCTGCCCGCGCATACTTGAAACAGCGAGCGTCAGAACAACCAGGCTGGTATAAAAAACGCGGAGATTCATGGATGAATCAAATGGTAGGACTCAACGGCCTCCACGCAAGCATGGATAAACGACTGTCATCAACTCCGTAGAATCATCCATCCACGACATTCATCCGCCATGCGCCCGCGACGTTGGGCAATCACTGGGCGGGAATGATCTCGATGCCGTTGATTTCCGGATTCTCGATGTTGGCGGTGAAGGTGATGTCCAGTTTGCCGTTGGTGACTTCCACGGGAACGGTTATGACATAAGCACGCAACGCGCCGCCAGCCTTGTCAAAAACGTCCAAGTCCTTGAAGTCCTGACCTTGGACGTTGACCGTGAAAACCCGCTGGCCCTTGTCGGTGACGCCTTCATACGTCTCGGCGAAACGCAGCTTCACCGTGTATTTGCCGTTGGGCACAGGCTGCGAAAACGCGCTCATGCTGTAATGTTCGCTATGATAAATGGCCTCGTCTGCGCCGGCGTTGGCGACTTGGATGTCAGGCCGCTCGACTGTTTCCCCGTCGGCAAAACCCTGGTCGGCCAGCCAGACCGTGCCGTCGGTGTTGGTGACCGCTGGCCCGCCCGCGTTGATGCGGATGGCCACCGGCACGGATGCAGGCGCGACTATGGGCGTGGTGGCGGCTGCAACCGGCGCGGGTGTTGCGACCGCAGCCGGTGTGACCGCAGGCGCAGGAGCCGCCGCCGCGGTTGTTTTTGGGGAGCTACTTTGACAGCCGGTGAAAAAAATGAGGGACGAAATTGCTGCGCCGATGAGAAGGATGCGTTTTGGATTCATGCGGCGAGAATGTTAAAAACCACGCCCGATGGCAACTGCATTTTTTGACGACACCGCGTTTTCCACCTGCTCTGATTTAACAACCAGCAGTCTGCCGGAGAATTCTTTCAAGCCGGTGGAATGGTGGGCCTGCTCGGACTTGAACCGAGAACCAAAGCATTATGAGTGCTCTGCTCTAACCAATTGAGCTACAGGCCCGCCGTGTTATGCTTGCAGAAGCAGCAGCCATTTTCAATAGCAGAGCAAAAAAGTTGTTCTGCGATGAACCTTTTCTTCTATTTGGTGACCTTGATTATCTTCACGCTTTGGAATCACCGTCGCGACAACCTCCACCCGTTGTTCGTGAAAGGCTCCCGCTCAAACTCCATTCAACCTGTAAATACCCCGGAGTATTAATCGCTTGGTCCCCGGTTCAAATCCGGGCGGGCCACCACTATTCTTCAATCGAACTTTTCCCGGCCGACCACAACAACCATGCCCAGCCGACGAGAAAACTTGCGCCGCCAATCGGCGTGACGGCACCGAGCCATTTCACGTTCGTGATGGCCAGCAGATAAAGCGAACCGGAAAAAATCACGATGCCGGCTAGAAAACTCCACCAAGCTAGAGACGCAAACGGCTTTCGTCCCGCGATGACAAACAGCATGACGGCGTGGATGAAATGATAAAATACGGCCTTCTCCCAAATCGCCGCGGTTCCGTTTTGCGCGAGGAAGTCCTTCAATCCGTGCGCGCCAAACGCGCCGAGCGTCACGGCAAGAAAACCCGTGGCGGCGGCGATTCGGGTGCGCGTGGCATCGGTCATATTGATTTTGGCAATTTATTTTTTGATTCAGCGTTTGTCCTCGACGCAGTTTTTGCCAATCATCGTGGCGTCGCAATGAAAATCATCACCGACGAAAAATGCGCCGGCTACTCGCGCCGGGGACATCCGGAACGGCCGGCCCGGATCACGGCCACCGCCGAGCGCTTGCGCCAGCAAACCGAATTGCCGGTGGAATGGCGGGCTCCGGCAAGCATTTCCTACGAACAAATCCTCCGCGCCCACACACCCGAAATGCTCGCGCGCCTGGAAGTGCCGCAGGACTTCGACGCCGACACGCCGTTCTTTGAAAACATTTCCGGATTTGCCCGTGCTTCCGCCGCCGCCGCGCTCAATGCCTTGCAATGCGCGCGCGCTGGTGAAAAAGTCTTCAGCCTCATGCGTCCGCCCGGTCACCATGCGACTCGCGAGCAGTCCATGGGGTTTTGCTACTTGAACAACATCGCCATCGCCGCGCTCGAAGCCGCTGCGACCGGCACCAAATGCATTGCTGTTTTTGATTTTGACGTGCATCACGGCAACGGCACGGAGGACATTCTGCTGAACCGGCCCGGCTTCGAGTTTTTTTCCGTGCATCAGCATCCGGAGTATCCCGCCACCGGCGCGCAAAATCGCGGGCGCAACTGTTTCAATTATCCCGTCGCGCCGCACGCACCGCGCCCGACCTGGCGGGCCACGCTCACGCACGCGCTCGACGACTTGAAACATTTCCGGCCCGACCTCGTGGCCGTGTCCGCCGGGTTTGACGCCTATGTGCATGACCCGCTGGTGAAAGGCGCGCTGCTGGCGGAGGATTTTCACTGGCTCGGCCAGGAGTTGAGCGCGTTGAAAATTCCGTTCTTCAGCGTGCTCGAAGGCGGTTACAGCGACGACTTGCCGGAACTGATTTTGGCGTATCTCAAAGGCGTGGAAGGAAAATGAGTAAGTCCTGCAATGGAAAATTTAGTTGGCCGGAACTTGAAACTGGCTGGAGAGCCATTCCCATGTTTAGCTGTTCGTAATTGACTGGATGGGATATTTTTAATTCAACCGAGCCAAACTTGTGAAAACTTGGTGCATAAACCAATGACGTATTTAATAGATCGTTGGATTCATTGGCTTTTTCAAACAACCACAATTTGGATTGTATGATGTGAACAACTCGCGAACAAAAGTTAATATGTTGTCCTCGAACTAATAGTTGTTTTGGTCAATAGTGGCATTGCTTCACTCTAAAACGTGGAGAAAATATGAGCGACGACATTCTCCGTTACACCGATCTTGCGGCGGCAATTCAACTGGCCAGATCCGCAGGCATGACAACGCGTGAAATTGTGCGCGAACTGATTACGGGAATGACTTATTCAGATACCTTGAAATTTGCAAAGCGCGCCGCGCCTTTGCTGGACATCAGCGTATCGGAATTTATGTGCTTGAGGAAGAATGAATGAAGAAGTTCAAGCTTCTTCAAGCTTGGCCAGAAAACGATTGCTATATCCGTCTTTGTGCAGCTTGCCGTAATCCACTTGCCCCTGTTTCTTCAGCATCTTTCGTTTGACGGCGCGCAAAAGATTGTTGGTCGCCTGATCCAGCAAGGCGGCTTCGGTCTTTTCGGCTTTTGCGGCGGCAACTCTCACGACCACACTATAAAATAAGGCTGGGCGGAATTCAAACTTTAAGTTGACACCTTGATTGTTACTTTCGACGACATGAGTTTTGCGATAATTTACCCGTGTGCCGATTTTTTACGAATGCCAGCGTTGCACGGCCTGCTGCCGCTGGCCGGGACAGGTGCGTTTGACGGAGGCGGAAATCACCCGACTCGCCGCGTTCAGGGGCTTGAGCGAATCCGATTTCATCCAGCAATTCACGCGGCTGCGCTGGGATCGTGGCGGACTGGCCTTGCAGGAAAAACCGGATGGCGGCTGCATTTTCCTGGAAGGCAACGACTGCTCCGTGCAAGCCGTCAAGCCGCAGCAGTGCCGCGATTTTCCAAACCTCTGGAATTTCCCCGGCTTTCAGAAAACCTGCAAAGCCTTCCCGCGCGAAGTCACCGAGGCGGAATATGCGCGGCGCATCGCGCTGATAAAAGCGAAGGGAAATGAGCGCGGATGAAACGGCGGCTCAACTCAAACTCACCGGATCAATGTCCACCGCCAGCGTCACGTCATCGGGCAACGTCAGCGTCTGAACGATGATGGCAAGCTCGCGACTCAACGCGCTCATCGCCCGCGTCCGCAGCATGATCTGGTAGCGGTAAAAATTTTCCGCGCGCAGCAGCGGGGCCGGCGCGGGGCCGGCGATGACCAAATCTTTCAGCGCCTTTAATTTTTTCTCCAGCTCACGTTTCAAATGGTCGGCGGAGAATTTCACCTTTTCCTCGTTGCGGCCTTTCAGCGTGAGCAGCGCAACGCGGCTGGCCGGTGGATACTTCAGTTGTTCGCGAAATTCAATTTCCTGTTCGTAAAAACCCACAAAGTCGTGGCGGCGCGCGTATTGAATCGCCGGATGAAATGGCGTGAACGCCTGCACAAACACCTCGCCCTCGACATCGCCGCGCCCCGCGCGACCGGCGACCTGCGTGAGGAGTTGGAAGGTGCGCTCGCCCGCGCGGAAATCCGGCTGGTGCAGCGCCGAGTCCGCGTAAATGATGCCGACCAGCGTGACGTTCGGAAAATGCAGCCCTTTCGCGATCATCTGCGTGCCGACGAGAATGTCAATTTTGCCCGCGCGAAAATCGCCGAGCACATGGCGGTAATCGTCCTTGCGTTTCATCGTGTCGGCGTCCATCCGTTTGATGCGTGCCTTGGGAAAAAGTTTGGCGAGCACTTCTTCGACTTTTTGCGTGCCGGTGCCGGCGAAACGGATGGCCGGATTTTTGCATTTCGGCTCCGGGCAGACGAGCGGGACTTTTTCGTTGTGGCCGCAGATGTGGCAGGCCAGCCGCTGGTCAATCCGATGATACGTCAGCGACACGCTGCAATTCGGGCAGTTTGCAACGTAACCACACTTCGGACACAGCAGCGAGGTTGAGTAGCCGCGCCGGTTCAAAAATAAAATCGTCTGCTCGCCGCCTTCGAGCCGCCGCGTGATGGCCTCCTTGAGCTGCGGCGAAAACAGCGGCGGGCCTTTGCCATCGCGCATCGCCTGCCGCATGTCCACGACACGGACACGCGGCATTTTCTGGTCGTCCACGCGCTCCGGCAGTTCGAGCAGCGTGAACTTGCCGCGCTTGCAGTTGTAAAAACTTTCCATGGACGGCGTGGCCGAGCCAAGCACGACGACGGCGTTCTCCATCTGGCCGCGCATGATGGCCACATCGCGCGCGTGGTAGCGCGGCGCTTCCTCCTGTTTGTAGCTGGTCTCGTGCTCCTCGTCCACGATGATGAGGCCGAGCGGCTCGACCGGCGCAAAAATCGCCGACCGCGCGCCGATGACGATGCGCGCCCGGCCCTGGCGGATTTTATGCCACTCGTCGTGCCGCTCGCCCGCGCTCAAGTGCGAATGCAACACGGCCACGAGCGTCTGCAATTTGCCGGAACTGAATCGCGCCTTGAACCGCTCGACCGTCTGCGGCGTCAGCGCAATTTCCGGCACCAGCACGATCGCGCCCTTCCCCTGCTCCAGCAAGTGCGCGAGCGCTTGCAGATAAATCTCCGTTTTGCCGGAGCCGGTGACGCCGTGCAGCAGAAAGGTTGAAGGTTGAAGGCTGAAGGTTGAAGGCGTCCGGCTCATTGCCTCCTTGATTTTTTCAAGGGCGGCCGCCTGCGCGGGATTCACCAGAATTGGCTGCGTCGCCAGGATCGTTTCACGCGCATACGGGTCGCGCTCGAAAACTTCCGGGGAAATAGAGACGAGTTTGCGGTCTTCTAGTCTGCGGACGGCAGTAACATTGGCTTTGGTGAGTTCGAGCAGTTCCGCCAGCGGCAATTCGCGGCGCTCCTCAACAAGATTCCAGACTTCCTGCTGGCGCTTCGTCAGCTTCGGAAATTCACCCGAGAACGGCAGCACACGCACCAATAATCTTTCGCGCCAGCTGGCGTCTTCCTTGCGCACGGCTTCGGGCAATACGGATTTCAGCGCGATCTCCGGCGCACAGCAGTAATATTCGCCGATCCAGCGCGCGAGCTTCAAAACTTTCGGCGTGACGAGCGTTTGCGCGCCGATGACTTTGATGATGGGCTTGAGATTGGCCTGGCCGGATTCCTCGGCCACCGCCGTGACCACGCCGAGAATTTTGCGCGGGCCGAACGGAACCTGCACCCGGCTGCCGACATCAATTTGCCCGGCCAGCTCCGCCGGAATCGAATAATCAAATTCCTTTCGCAGCGGGATTTCTAGGCTGACGCGGGCGATCATTTTTCAATCACGCGTGATGGCACGAAGCTCGGTTTCAAGCTGCAGCCGCAACTCCTCGCGCTCGGCATCCGTCGCCGCGCGCGGGACGAAAATCGGCTTCTCATAAATCACTTCGCAATGCGAGAAGGGCAGCGGGATTTGAAAACGATCCCAGCTTTTCACACGGATTTTCCACTTCACATGATATGACACCGGCACTATCGGCAATCCGGTGAGCTGCGCCAGCGACATCACTCCGTCTTGCACAACGTAAAGCGGTCCGCGCGGTCCGTCCGGGGTGATGGCGAGATCGTAGCCGCGTTCCGCCCAAGTCGTCAGTTCGAGCAGGGCCTGCGGTCCGCGCCGGCTTGACGAACCGCGCACCGGCTGCACGCCAAAACATTCCAGAATGCCGGTGAGAAATCCCCCGTCCCGGCTCGCGCTGACCATGGCCGCCATGCCGGGTGTCTTATTGCGCTTTTTGACATAGTCCCAATACGCCGGCATGCAAAGCGCCAGCCGGTTGTGCCAAACGCAATAAATTGCCGGGCCGGGCGTGGCAACCTGGATAAAGTTGGAACGATCATCCCGCCGGTAGCGCAAGGTGGCCGACACCGTCCGGATCATGGCGAAAATCAGCCACGCCGCCGCACGTTGATGCCACTTGACCTGATGCGCCACCACCACGCCGCCGGTTTTTGAACGTTTGGGGCGGCCAGGTTCATTTAGAGAATTAGGAATCTGGCCTGGCATCACGATCCTTTTTTCAGGCACGCGCGCACCAGTTGCTCGACCGTGGCCGCCGAGCCAAGCATCGTCTGCGCGGCGCGGACGGCGTCGTGCGCGTCAACCTGTTTGAAGCCCAGCGCCATGAGCGCGAGAGTGGCGTCGTTGGTTTTTTGGTCGTCCGGCGACAGCGAATATTTGGCGCTCGCGGCTTCCAGCGCGCCCGCCGCGCCGATTTTATCGCGCAATTCGACGACGATCCGCTCGGCGGTTTTTTTGCCGACGCCGGAAATTTGCGAGAGCGATTTCACGTCGCCGTTCGCCACCGCGCCGCGAAACGCCACCGCGTTCATGCCGCTCAAAATGTTCAGCGCGGTTTTTGGGCCGATGCCGCTGACGTTGTTGATGAGCAGACGGAACAAATCACGTTCCACCGCCGTCGCGAAGCCGTAAAGAATGTGCGCGTCTTCGCGGACAATGAGCTGCGTGAGCAGTTTCACCGGCTGGCCGGGCGCGGGGATTTTATCGAACGACGACAGCGGAATCAGCACCTCATAGCCGACGCCGTTCACGTCCACGACGACCTGCGTGGGCAGCGCCTCGACGAGTT
>CAZIFP010000019.1:0-19995 GCA_964538105.1 uncultured Bifidobacteriaceae bacterium | reverse complement strand
CGGCGGTTCGCCGCGAAGTCGCCGACGGTCGAATTGAGCTGGAGCAGGCCGATGACCATTTTTGATTTATGATTTGCGATTTATGATTTGTCCGGCGCGTGAACCAACACTGAAATCATAAATCAAAAATCGTAAATCGTAAATTTATTCCACGCTGCGAATGGCGGCGGCCATGCCGCCGAGATATTGTTCGAGCGAAAAGCGGTTGAGAAAAGTTTCGCGAAGAGGTTCGCTGGCATCGAGCACGGCAATTTTCAACAAGCCGGCGGCAATTTCGTCGTGGTCGTGCCCGTTGACGAGGCCGGGATAATTCGGCGGGAGCATTTCGGGCAGCGAACGCCAGCGGGTGGTGACGATGGGCAGCCCGAAGGCCATGGCCTCGATGAGACAGACCGGCTGATTTTCACCAAGGTAAAGCGTGGGAAAACAGAACAAATCCGCCTCGCGCAGAACGCGGATTTTTTCGTCGCCCGAAACAAACCCGAGCTGGTCCACGGCGGCGGCAAATTCGGATTCCTTGTGCATCTGCTCGAATTCCTCCCGTTCTTCCGACGTCATGAAGTTACCGGCAAAAATTAGCTTCATCCGCACTTTCCGCTGGCTCTCCGCGAATTTCCGGTTGACCACCGCGACAGCGCGCATGGCGGCAAAAAGTCCTTTCTCCCGCAGTCCGTTGGCGAGAAACAAAACTTTGATGGTTTCCGGGTCGGCACCGTCCACGACCGTTTCGCGCGGGCTTAAGGTTTCGCCGGCTAATAATTTTATGCGGGCGGCCAGGCGCGCCCGGCTCCGGGGCAGGATGGTTGCCGCAAAATCCGGGCAGGGATCCGGAATGCCGTTGTTGACGACGCGGATGCGGCGGGACAAAAATTTCTCCGCGTCGGCCATGTTGTAGTTCGACAGCACGATGCTTAAATCCACCGGCTTGAACAGCCGGTAGGTGATGGCGCGGGAACGGATCTGGGCGCAAGTTTCCAGCCACTTGCCGAGACCGGCGGCTTCCCAGTGCAAAATGATGTTCTTGAAAAACGGGCGGCACAGCAGCATGACCAGCCAGTCGCGGTAGAGCGCGACGGCCTTGCCGGGCGTGGGAACATAATAAAAACTCGTCACTCCATGACGAAACCGACACCAGAGCGCCTTCAAACAAAACCAGAAGATGAGGAAAATTTTCCCGCCCTGGAATTCACCGACATCCTCGAGGGTTTTGGAAAAACGCGCGTTGACGTGGTAACATTCGATGCCGTAGCCGTCCGGCGATTTTTCCGTTTGCCGGCGGCAGTCGCCACCGTAGCCGTCGAGCAGGAGCTTGACCATGTAGCTCTGGCCGTGGTGCGGCGGCGGCGTGTGGGCAAAAACAAGCAATTTCATTTGTGATTTACGATTTACGATTTACGATTTACGCGCCGCATGAACCTTGAAATCGTAAATCTTAAATCTCGAATCGTAAATGACGAAGCGCGTTAACGTCCTCGGCGTCGGCATCAGCGTGCTGAATTTGGAAACGGCGCTGGCGGCCATCGCCGAGTCGGTGCGCACGCGGCGCAAGGGCTACATTTGCGTCACCGGCGTGCATGGCGTCATCGAGGCGCAGACGGATGAAAATTTCCGGCGCATTTTGAACGGCGCCTTTCTCTGCACGCCCGACGGGATGCCGATGGTCTGGATGGGCAAAATCCACGGTCATGCCGAAATGCGCCGAGTTTACGGGCCGGATCTGATGCTCGATGTCTGCGCCTGGAGCGAAAAAAATCCGTGCCGCCACTTTTTTTTTGGTGGCGCGGAGGGCGTGGCCGAAGATTTGCGCGACAAGCTGACGGCGCGTTTTCCGAAATTGCAAATTGTTGGCTGTTTCACGCCGCCGTTCCGGCCATTGAATGCGTCGGAGGAAAAAGATTTGCAGGAAACGATCCGCACCGCGAAGCCGGACATTCTGTGGGTCGGCTTGAGCACGCCGAAGCAGGAAAGATTCATGGTGGAATTCCTGCCGAAGCTGGACGTGACGCTGATGGTCGGAGTCGGCGCGGCGTTCGATTTTCACGCCGGGCGCGTGCGGCAGGCGCCGCGCTGGATGCAACGGAGCGGGCTGGAATGGCTGTTTCGCCTGCTCTGCGAGCCGCGCCGGCTGGCCAATCGCTACCTGAAAAACAACCCACTGTTCCTGTGGAAAATCGCCGGCCAGCTTTCCGGCCTGAAAAAATATCCGCTCGAATAATGCCGGAAGCGCCTGCCGCCGCTGCGAATTTGTTTGAGCAAATTCCCCCATTTTGTTATCTCAAGGCTGGAATTACGCACGCATGAATGAAGTTCAAACCAAGGCAGCAGCACCGGACTGGTGGGCGGACACGTTGGAAAGCTGGCAGCGTCTGCCGAACAAGGTTTTGTTCTTCACGCTGCTCGCCGCGTGGGTGCTGCTGTTCCAATTTTGGGGAAACTCCATCTTCAGCTACGTCCACACGCCGTCCCTGTTTGCCTGGCTTCACTTTCTCTACACAGTGGGCGGCGAGAATAACGACAGCAGCTATGGCGAACTGATTCCGTTTCTGGTCGTCGGCCTGTTCTGGTGGAAACGAAAGGAACTGCTCGCCCTGCCGCTGCAACTCTGGTGGCCGGGGCTGTTGCTGCTGGCGGCGGCGCTGGCGCTGCATCTGTTTGGTTTTCTGGTCCAGCAGCCGATCTTTTCGATCGTCGCGCTGTTCGGGGGAATCTACGCGTTGACGGGACTGGCCTGGGGCCGCGCCTGGCTGCGGCACAGCGTCTATCCTTTTGCACTTTTTATATTCTCCGTTCCGATGGCAACGCAGTTGAATTTCATCCTGTTCCCGCTGCGGTTGCTGGTGACTTGGCTGGTGGAAATGGTGTCGCACCTGGTCGGCATCGGCGTCATCCGCCAAGGCACGCAACTGTTGGATCCGTCGGGCGCCTACGGGTATGACGTCGCGGCGGCGTGCGGCGGGATAAGAAGTTTGATCGCCGTTTTTCTGCTGGCGACAGTGGTGGCGTTTGGTCTGCTCAACTCGCCAAAAAATAGGATTTTTCTGATGGTGCTGGCCGTCCCTTTCTCCGTGCTGGGAAACATGCTGCGGCTGCTGGCCATCATTCTTGCGGCGACAATGGGTGGCCAGGACTGGGGCAACTATGTCCACGAAGGCGGCCCGTTTGGCATCATCAGCCTGCTGCCCTACATTCCCGGCATGATCGGCCTGCTCTGGGTCGGGCGCTGGCTGGAAAAACGCGAGGCAAAAAATAAATCCACTGGAGAAAATCACCCGTGAAGAATCAAAAGTGGATCATCCTTGCGGTTGCGCTGATTTTAATCGCCGGCACAGCGGGCGCATTGTCCTGGTTGCGAACGCACCAGAAACTGGGCCGGCCCGGCCTCAAGACCGAGGCGATCCCCGGCGGTGTGATGAAGAAAATCAATCTGCCGGAGCGCGTGCTCGATTTCACCTCCACCAACGTGCCGGAGCCGAAGGTTGTTTTGGATTTTCTGCCGCCGGACACGAGTTATGCCGAACGCCTCTACACGGCGCCGGACGGCTTCCGGGTTCAGAACACGATTATTTTGATGGGCACCGACCGCACCAGCATCCACAAGCCGGATTACTGCCTGCCAGGCCAGGGCTGGGGCATCAAGGACAGATCGCTCGTCAGCATTCCGGTGACGGGCACGCAGAACTATCAACTGCCGGTTGCCAAATGGATTCTCAGCAATGCCTTTCAGACGCCCGACGGGCAGAAGCAAGAGGTGGGCGGGATTTATGTTTTCTGGCTGGTCGCCGACGGCGAGGAGACGCCGGATAATTACCAGCGGATGTGGTGGCTGGCGCGCGACCTTGTCCGCACCGGCGTTTTGCAACGCTGGGCTTACGTCTCCTATTTTGCCGTCTGCGCGCCGGGGCAGGAAGAAGCGACTTTTGAACGGATGAAAAACTTGATTGCCCTTGCCGTGCCGGAATATCAATTTCCGCCGGCCGGACGTTGAACGGCCAAAGATGTAAACCATGTTGCGACGCGACCGACAGATCCGGACCCAGTTTCACCAGTTGGCAGATGCCATCCTGTTTGCGTTGAGCTTCTGGATGGCGTATGTCTTGCGCCTAGATCCGCAAATCGCCGCGTGGCTGCACCGGCCCGGAATCGGAGACGAGGCTTTGGACGCCCAGAAACTCGTCTGGCTTTGGGCCGCGCTGATTCCCGTCGGGCCGCTCATTCTTGAATCGCAGAATTTCTACAACCGCCCCGTGCTTTGCCCGCGCTGGGCAATCATCTGGCCGTTAATCAGGGGCTGCGCCATCACATCCATCGGCCTGGTGCTGGCGATGTGGTTGTTTCGGTTTCTCACCCCGCGCGGGATGATTGTTTTCTTCGCCGCCATCAGTTTCGTTCTCATCTATGTGAAGGAAGAAATCGTGCGCTGGGTTTTGTTAAGCCGGATGATCCAGTCGCAGACCAAACGCCGCTTCGTGCTCGTCGGCACGGCGCGGGAAATCGCCCGGATGCGGGCGGAATTAATGCAGCACAAAGATGCCAGTGTCGAGGTCATGGCCGAATTCGACCTCATCGAGACGCCCGTGCAGCAGATCGTCAACCTGCTCCACGACCACTCCGTCTACGGCGTCATCTTGAGCGCCAAGCACACCAACTTCGAGCAGATTGAATACGTCATCCGCGCCTGCGAACTCGAAGGCATCGAGGTCTGGCTCATCGCCGATTTTTTCAGCACGCAGATTTCCCGGACCAGTTTCGACGAACTGCTCGGCCGCCCGCTGCTGGTTTTCCGCACGACGCCTGAAGCCTCGTGGCAAAGTCTCGCCAAGCAGTTTCTCGATTTTTTCGGCGCGCTGTTCTGGCTGGTCGTCCTGTCACCAATTTTTCTGGCGATTGCCGCCGCCATCAAGCTCTCCACGCCCGGCCCGGTGTTTTTCCAGCAGAAACGTTCCGGCATCAATGGCTCGCCGTTCACGATTTACAAGTTCCGCACCATGAACACCAACGCCGAGCAGTTCCAGCACGAACTGGCCGCCATGAACGAAATGTCCGGCCCGGTTTTCAAGGTCACCAACGACCCGCGCATCACGCCCGTCGGGAAATTCCTCCGCAAATACAGCCTCGACGAACTGCCGCAGCTCTTCAACGTCCTGCGCGGCGAGATGAGCCTCGTCGGCCCGCGCCCGCTGCCGGTGGACGAAGTCAGGCGCTTCGACAACCTGGCACACCGCCGCCGGTTGAGCGTGAAACCCGGCCTCACCTGCCTATGGCAGATCAGCGGGCGCAACCAGATCACCGATTTCAGGGACTGGGTGCGGCTCGATTTGGAATACATTGACCGCTGGTCCATCTGGCTCGACCTGCAAATTTTAATCCTCACCGTTCCGGTCGTCCTGCGCGGCACCGGCGCGAAGTGAAATTGCCCGGCCCGGCTGACTTTCAAGAAAGCATTTCGCCGCCGCACCTTTTCGCTTGAATCGAGCTTGCGAACGAACAGACTGAAGCCGTTTTGATGAGACCATTATTTCACGCCGTGGTGGTGTTTGCGATTTCCATCGCCAGCCTGTCCGCCGGCAACATCCTGCTGAAAATGGGCATGGACCGCTTCGGTACGCTGACCGCCTCCGGCCTTCCCACCGTGCAGGCGCTGGTAAAATCGCCGCAGCTTCCGGCCGGCATCGTGCTTATGATTATCCAGTTTCTCGGCACGCTGACGCTGTTCAAGTGGGGCTGGGACGCCAGCGTCGTGATTCCCATCATGGGCCTGTGCTACGTCGGCACTGCCATAATGGGCAAATGGATGCTGGGCGAACCGGTGAACGCGATGCGCTGGTTCGGAATTTTTCTGATTCTCGTCGGCGTCTTTTTCGTCGCCCGCTCGGTGACGCAGGCGAAAGCTCCATGATTTTGCTTTGGCAGGCCGCGACCGTCCTCGTCGGAATTCTGGTTCTGATGGGTCTGGCTTCCGTCACGCTTGGACTGCTTGCCACGCGCAGGCATTTTGGAAATGAAAATCTGCCGGCACACCCGCAACCCGCACCGAAGGTCAGCATTCTCAAACCCGTCGAAGGTGCCGGGCCGAACACTTACGAGGCGTTCGCGTCGTTTTGCCGGATGGAATATACCGGTGAAGTTGAAATCATCATCGGCACCATCCGGTCGGACGATCCGGTGGTGGCAATCGTTCAACGCCTGCAAGCAGAATTTTCCAAACCAAAAATCCAACTGATATTCGCCAAACTGCAAGGCACCAACCGCAAGACCAGCATCATGGAAGCTATGTGGAAAACCGCGAACGGAGAATTTTTATTTTTCTCCGACGCCGATGTCGTCGCGCCGAAAGATTATTTGCGGCAACTCGTGCCGCGGCTCGCGCAACCGGATGTCGGCTGCCTCACCTGTCTGCCGCGCGGCATCGCGGCAAGCACGATTGGCGGCAAAATGATCGCACTGCATTATGGTTTCAATTATCTTCCGCAATGGATGCTCGCGCAGCAAACGACCGGCATCCACTGGGCCATCGGCCACACGATGGCGGTGTCGCGCGCCACACTGGAAAAAATCGGCGGCTTCAAAAATTTCCTGAACCATCTGGCCGACGATTACGAACTCGGCAACCGCACGTCACGGCTCGGCCTGCGCGTCATCGTGCCGCCATTGCTGCTGGATTGCGCGGTGCCGGCGGAATCGTTTGGAGAGGCGTTCACCCGGATGCAACGTTGGAAGCGCACCATCCGCCGTTCGCGCGGCGCGCAATTTCCCGGCGTCATCATCACCTATCCGGTTTTTTGGGTGCTCAACTTCGCCTTGATCCAACCGCTCGCCTGGAGGTCGTGGAGCGCTCTAGTTTTGGTGGTGGCAACTCGCTGGCTGCTTGCCGCCGGATTGCAGCCGGTCGTAAAAATGCCGGACTGGCCGCGCGCCTGGTGGCTGCTGCCGGTCGTGGATGTCGTGGAAGGCATCACATTTTTTAGCGCATATTTCGGCAAAACAATTTTCTGGGCCGGCCGCCGCTATTCGTTGCTGCCGGATGGAACGCTCGAACTGGCCGAATCGGAAACGCGATCGAAAAATGGCGGATCCGATGCCATCGCGAAAAATTGATTTTGTGAACGACGACAATTTGCCATCGTCAGCCAGTCCGCCGCCCGCGCCGCCGCATCGCCGGCGCGTGCGCTATTCCGGTAAAAATCCGCGCCGGTTCGAGGAGAAATACAAGGAGCGCGATCCGCAGCGTTATGCCGGCACCGTCGCCAAAGTCCTCGCGTCCGGCAAAACGCCCGCCGGCATGCACCGGCCCATCATGGTTGCGGAAATTCTGGCCGCGCTCGTGCCAAAGCCCGGTGAAATCGCCGTGGACTGCACGCTCGGCTATGGCGGTCACGCTCAGGAAATTATTGCGCGAATCTTGCCCGGCGGAAGATTGCTTGGCCTCGACGCCGATCCGATTGAATTGCCGAAGACGGAAGCCCGGCTGCGTGCCGCCGGTTTCGGCCAGGAAGTTTTCACCGCCATCCGCAATAACTTCGCCGGGCTGCCGCAGGCGCTGGCCGCGCAAAATTTATCAGGCGCAGATTGCATCCTCGCCGACCTCGGCGTGTCGTCCATGCAGATTGACGATCCGGCGCGCGGCTTTTCCGTGAAGACCGACGGCCCGCTCGACATGCGCATGAATCCGCAGCGCGGCTTTCCGGCGTCGGCGTTGCTGGGAAAAACTTCGGCGGATGCGCTGGCAAAATTGTTTCAGGAAAATGCCGACGAACCGCGCGCAGCCGAACTTGCCGGCGTGCTGGCCCGGGAAAAATTTTCAACGACAAAATCGCTCGCCGCTGCCATCCGCACCGCGTTGCCGCGACTGGGCAAGGAAGATTGCGACCTCACCGTGCGCCGCGTTTTCCAGGCGTTGCGGATTGCGGTTAACGACGAGTTTTCCGCGCTCGACATGCTGCTGCGCCATCTGCCGTCGTGCCTGAATCCCGGCGGACGCGTGGCGATCCTCACGTTCCATTCCGGCGAGGACCGGCGCGTGAAAAAATCCTTTGAGGCCGGCCTGCGCGACGGACTTTACGCCGAAGTTGCGCCGGAAGTGATCCGTCCCACGCCGGAAGAGCGCCGCGACAACCCGCGTTCCTCGCCCGCCAAGCTCCGCTGGGCGCGAAAAGCCGGCTGATTCAAAAAGTCAAAAAACTTTGTGCCTGGGCGTCTGGGTGGTTAAATTTCTCCTTCATGTTTTCATCCGAGATCAAATCCGTCCATTTCACCGGCATCGGCGGCACGGCGATGGCTTCCGCCGCCGCCGCGATGCTGGATAAAGGTTTTCAAGTCACCGGCTCCGACCAGAATGTTTATGAGCCAATGGCGTCGTTTCTCGCGCGCAAAAACATCGCCGTGATGAACGGCTATGACGAACGCAATCTGGCGCACAAACCCGATCTCGTCGTCATCGGCAACGCCATTTCGCGCGGGAATCCGGAGCCGGAATACGTCCTCGACCACAAGCTGCGTTATTGCTCGCTGGCGGCACTGCTGGCGGAATTTTTCATCCGCGGCAAACGCTCGCTCGTCGTCACCGGCACACACGGCAAGACCACCACGACCTCGCTGCTGACGTGGGTGTTTGAGCACAACGGGCTGAATCCGAGCTATCTCATCGGCGGCATCCCGAACAATTTTTCGCAGGGCGCGCGGTTCACGGACAGCGAGTGGTTCATCATCGAGGGCGACGAATACGACACCGCGTTTTTCGACAAGCGCAGCAAGTTTATCCATTATTTGCCGGAAGTCGCGATCATCAACAATTTGGAATTCGACCACGCGGACATTTTTGAAAACCTCGACGCGGTGAAGAAAACTTTCTCGCACTTCATACGGCTCGTGCCGCGCAACGGACTTTTGCTCGGCAACGGCGACGACGCGAACCTCGCGCCGCTGCTGAACGTCACGCATTGTCCGGTGAAAAAATTCGGCTTGGGCGGTGACTACGCCGTTTACGCTTTCAACATTCGCTACGGCCCGACGGCGACGGAGTTTGAGATTCCCAGCTTTAAGTTTCATTTGAACCTCGTCGGCGAACTGAACGTCCGCAACGCGCTTGCCGTGATCGGCGCAGCGAAACACTGCGGCCTGACGAACAAGCAAATCCAAAGCGCGTTCGACACGTTCAAGGGCATCAAGCGGCGCATGGAAGTCAAAGGCATCGCCGGCGGCGTGACGGTGATTGACGATTTTGGGCATCACCCGACGGCTATCCGCGAGACGCTGCGCGCGCTGCGGTTGCGTTACGCGAAGGAAAAAATCTGGGCGGTGTTCGAGCCGCGCAGCAACACGACACGCCGGAAATGTTTCCAGACGGAACTCGCAGAATCATTTGCCGACGCGGATGCTGTGGTCGTTTCACAGGTCGCGCGATTGGAGCAAATTTCCGCCAGCGAACGGCTCAACCCCGAAAAGCTGATGGCGGACATCAAGACTTCCGGCAAGGAAGCCGCGTATCTGCCGGACGCGAATGCCATCGTGGCGCACCTCGCGCAGCACGCGCAGGGCGGCGACGTGATTTGCGTCTTCAGCAACGGCGGCTTCGACGGCATCCACGGAAAGTTGCTGCAACAACTGTCCCGCCGGTAAATTCTCCCGTTCCGAAAACAAAACAGGGACGCATCCGAAGCGGAAGCGTCCCGATTTCGTTACAATATCACTGTTCGATGATGCGGTAGTAGCGCGTGGTGTAATTTGACGAGCCGCTGTCCTGGAGCAGCAACATACCATTCGTGAGGCTCAAGGCATTGGGCAGCGTCACCCAGTTCACGAGGTCAGTGCTGGCCTGCGCCGCGAAGTTCGGCAGGTCGGATGGCGAGAGCAGACCGCCATTGGCGTCGGTCGAGAGCAACTGGAACGTGCCGTTGGGTAGCAACTGCGGCGAGGCGAGCAACTGCGGCACGAGGACTTGCAAAACGGCATTGCTGCTCACGGTGCTGCCGTAGGAATTCGTGACGGTCACAAAGTAGGTTCCATTCTGCGCGCGACCGACATTGTTCAAGTTGAGAACCGGTCCGCCGACGCTGATCATGTTGCCATTCTGCCACCATTGGTAGAACAGTCTCGGATCCGGTCCGCCACTGGCGACGACGCTGAAGGTGACGTTAGTTCCCACGTTCACGATCTGGCTGACAGGCTGCACCGTCATCTGCGGTGGAGCGGGGATGAAGGCGAATTGATCCACCCATCCGGCATCCAAGCCAACATCAATGGTGGCATCCTTGTAATAGCGCCACATCAAAACATTCGTGCCGGCGGCGACGGGGATGCTCACCTGCGCCCAGCCCGGCGAGCCGGAAATGCTCGTCTGCACGATGCCGTTGATACGGAATTCGAGGATGTCGAAATCCTGCTCCGAGGAGACATTCCACCAGAAGGTGTAGCTGCCGGGCCAGTTTGTGCCGACCGTGGTCTGCAAGATGGTCTGCTGCAGAGCACCAATGCCGCCGCTCTGCGCGGCGGACACGCCGTCGTGGGTGACGTTGGTTTCGCCGAACCAGAGCGCGTTGCCGCCGGTGGTCCAGTTGTAGAGATAACCGTTCTTGGCGTCCAGCGGGGTGTTCAGCGCGGTGCCGAGCGGGATGAACGTGGTAACCTTGGCATACTGGCTGGCGGCGACGCCGTAGGCATTGCTGGCGATGAGCTGGTAGGCGCCATTCGGTATCAAAATGATTGGGGCGGTCCGGTTCGGTTGATTCGTCAGGACCAACGTGTCATTGGTCGCACTGGGAACATTAGTGCCGTTCAACTGCCATTGATAACGAACAGGTTGAACGCCGGCGCACTTCGCCGCCAGAACGATGTTCGTGGTGGTGCTGGACGGTATCGCACGGTCCCACGGCTGGACAGTAAACGCCGGCGAGCGCGTGCCAAACAATCCAAGATCATGATCGCCGCTGCTGGCAATTGCGACGACGTTGGCCAGGTCGGTCGGAACCGATCCAATTGTCAACGTTGGGCCGTTGTAATAATTGCCCAGGGTCAAAATGGTGCCGTCGTTGCGCAAGGCGACACTGTGGTTGGCGGCGGCGGAAATGGCGACGATGTTGCTCCAAGTCGCCGGAATCGTTGCCTGGCCGTAAGGACTGCTGCCCCAGCCGACCACCGTGCCGTTGGCGCGCAGGGCGAGGAAATGCGTGCCGCCGGCGGCGACGGCGATGACATTGGTGGCATTTGGTGGCACCGTGTATTCTGAACCGTATTGCCCCCAAGTGACCACCGAGCCATCTGCGTGCAGCGCCACGCTGTTCGGCCCGCCCGCGGCGAGAGCAACGACATTCGTCACCGGAATATATCCGTAACCAGGAATATAAGCGACATTCGTCGCCTGACCGTAGGTGTTCTGTCCCCAGCCAACAATCGTTCCGTCGAATTTCAAGGCCAGGTCATGATAATCACCGCAGGCGATCGCGGTGACGCCGCTCATGCCTGCCGGCACATTGGTTTCGCCGTAAACGCCGAAACCCACGGCATACACCGTGCCGTCGGATTTAAGCGCCAGGCTGTCGCCATAGCCTGCCGCGATGGCGGTGACGATGGAACTGCTCAATGCCGAGAAATTGGTCTGGCCGAAAGTAGTGAGTCCCCAACTGGAAATGGTCCCGTCCGACTTGAGCACCAGATAAGGACCATACGGGTTGCCTAGGCCCTGATTGCCCACGGCGATGGCAGCGGCGTTGGTCACAATGATGGATGGATCGGTGGGCAGATAGCCCCACGCCTTGGCGAACAGCACGCGCTCGTAAGTTGACGGACTGGTCACTGAACTGAACTGGTTGCTGGCGACGACGCGATAGTAACCCGACTGGCCGGCCAGCGCCGGATCAAAGACGAGGCTGTCACTGTTTGCGCCGGGGACGGCGGTGAAATTATTCTGGATGTTCGTCGAATAATACCACTGGTAGCTCACTGGCCCGCTGCCGAGGACGGCCGCACCCAACGTGACCTTGCTGCCCTGATAATTCGTCTGGCCCGCCGGCGCACTCAAGAACGTGAGCGCGCTGTTGCTGATGACGGTCAGCGGCGCAGACAGACTCAACGCGGTGTTAATGCTGTTTCTGACGAACAACTGATAATTGCCGGCGCTGCCGAGCTGGACATTGGAGATAACCAGGCTGGGGCTGGTCGCGCCGGGAACATTCGTGCCGTTCAGCAGCCATTGATAGCTCAACGGCTGCGCGCCCACGGCGGAACCTTGCAGCGTCACGCTGCGTCCGGCGTAAGCCGTGAGGCCGACCGGCGGTTGCAGGATGACCGGGCCGCCGTTGTTGACCAGGGCTAGACCATGGAACGCCGGCGCGGCAGCCGCGATGGAAACCAGATTGCTCAACGCGGCGGGCGGATTCTTGTCGCCGTAATTATTGTCGCCCCAAGTCAGCAGAGTTCCGTCGGCGCGGACGGCCATGCCGGAATTTTCGCCGAAATAATTGCCGGCGGAAATGGCCACGATGTTGGTCAGGCCCGCAGGCAGGTTGGTTCCTGTGCCGCTGCCCCACGCGACCACCGTGCCATTGGACTTCAACGCCATGGCGTAGGAATATCCGGCGGCGATGGCGACGACATTGTTCAGTCCGGCCGGCGGATTGGTGGTGCCGTCCGTGCCGGCAACGACCACCGTGCCGTCCGACCGCAACGCAAGCGCGCCGCTGTAACCGCACGCGATGGCGGTGATGTGGTTCAAACCGGCGGGGAGTCGAACAATGGTGTTGCCGAAATAAAGGCTTGTCAGCGTTCCTTCCGCGCGCAATCCGTAGACAAAGCCGTAGCCGGCGGCGATGGAAACGATATTGCTGAAAACTGCTTGACCAGAATAAAAATTAGGCCAGCCAACAACGGTGCCATCCGAGCGCAGGACAAAATTCGCGCTATTGTCCGAGGTAGCGATGGCGACGATATTGCTGGCGCTGGCCGGAACGCTGATCACAGTTCCGCTGCCCCACGGAATGATCGTTCCGTCATTCCGCACGGCAAAACTCGCGCCAAGATTTCCTGCAATAGCGACGACATTGCTCAGTCCCGGCGGCGGCAGGCATTCACCGGAGGTGTTCAGTCCCCACGCGGCCACCAGCCCAAACGTCAGTTGCACGCTCGCGCTGACGGCGCTGGCGACCGAGTTGCTGGCGATGACCTGATAAAAACCGAGATCATTTGTCCCGACGGCCAGATTGGTATAGCTCGAACTCGTCGCGCCCGGAATATTTGTGCCGTTCAATTGCCACTGGTAATAACCCGGCATGGGATTGCCCGTTGCCGCCGCGTTGAAAATCGTCGGCAAACCCGGCGGCACGGAGCGGCCCACCGGCTGCGTGGTGAAGGTCGGCGGAGTCAAAACGTTCAACACTGCGGCGGTGCTGTTGGTGGAGCCGAGGAAATTGGTGGCCGCCAGCGCGTAGCTGCCGGCGTCCGCCGTGGTGATGTTGGCGATGCTCAAGCTTGCCGTCGCCGAGCCGGTGATGTGGACGCCGTCATCCACGAGCGGCGTTCCGTTGAAAGACCATTGGAAACTCATCGGCAGCGCGCCGGTGAGCGTGGCGCTGAAGCTGGCGATGTTGCTGATGACGACTGATTCATTGGTCGGCTGGACGGCAAACGCGGGCGGCGTCAGGTGGTTCAAATGCAAAACCAGATTGCCGGCATCGGAATCGTAGCCGCCAGCGATAATAAAATAAGTCGTGCCCGCCGTCGTCGGAACGGTGACTTGCGAAGTCACGCCGCCGGTGTCGTCGTTGCACACCACTTCCGTCAGCGCGTCGCACGAGCCGGTGTAAATGGCGAGGCCGGTGTCGAAGTCACTGCCAAACGTGTCCACGACGAGTTGGCCAGTGACCGGCGCGATGAACTGATACCAGACGCCGTGGCCGAAGCCGTCCACGCAATCCGGCACCGGATCGCCAAATGAGGTGGCCTGGACGGTGGATTGAACATTCGTGTAACTTCCGCTGGTGATGACGATGGCGCCGCTGCACAGGTCGTTCGCGACGGTCGAGTTGATGACCTTGAGCGACGCATTTGTGCTGCTGGCCGAGCCGTAGGTGTTGGTGACAAGACAACTGAACTGACTGCCGGAGTCGGACAATTGCGCATTGTTGAGCGTGTAGCTGGAATTGGTCGCGCCGGGAACCAACGCGCCGTTCCGGCTCCAGAAATAAAACAAAGGATCGGTGCCGCTGACGCTCACGCTGAAGGTGGCCGTGCTGCCGAGCAGCACAACTTGGTTCGGCGTCTGCGAAAGAATGGTCGGCGGTGTTGGCGGAATAACCACCGTCAGCACGGCGTTGGAACTGGCCGCCAATCCGACGATGTTCGAGACGGTCACCGAATAATTTCCCGTCTGCGTCAACTGGACGTTGTTCAGCATCAGCGTGGCGTTGGTCGCGCCGACGATATTGGTGCCGTAATAATTCCACTGATAATTCAACGGTGCCGTTCCATTTGCCGCCACGGTGAAGACTGCGGTTGCGTTCACCGTCACGGTGAGATTCGTCGGCTGGGATACAATTATCGGTGCGGTCGGTGCCGTGCCGAACGGCATCACGTTCTGATAAATCTGGATGTTGGAATCGTAGTAGTTGCAGAAAACAATGTCCGGGCGCCCGTCTCCGTTGAGATCGCCGGCGGCCACGCCCGTTGCATTCCAACCCGTGCCGAAATCCACGCGCGGCCCGAGCGATGCACTGGTAATACTGCCGGGCGAACTGGTATTTTGGAAAACCGACATGGTGCTCGGCAACTGGCCGACCTCAGTGATATCCGGTTTGCCATCGCCGTTGAAATCCGCCACCGCCACCGTAAAGCCCCAATAGGGCGTGCTAAAATTCACCCGCGGCGCGAAGGAATTGGCTGTCAGCAATCCACCACCAGCACTGATGTTTTGATAAATGGAAGTATTCGAGCTGTGCACCAATCCAACCACCAGATCCAGCTTGCCGTCACCGTCCAGGTCAACAGCTGCGATAGTAGTGGGATTACTATCGGCAGGCAGGTCAATGCGCGGGGCAAACGAATTTGTATTCAGGACGCCGGGCACGGCGACGTTTTGAAAAATGGAAACTGTGTTGTTATCCCCGTTGACCACGGCCAAATCCGGGCGGCCATCGCCGTCAAGATCCGCGGCGACCGCCTCATAAGGGCCACCGGGACAAGCCAGCGTCACGGGCGGGGAGAAGGAATTGGTCGTCAGGCTGCCCGCCGCGCCGATGTTTCGAAAAATGGAAATGGTCGAGTCGCCATAATTCAACGCCACAATGTCCAGATGGCCGTCCCCGTCCAGATCCACCGCCATCGCGTGGCGGCAGTCGTTGCCGGTCGGGAGTTTGAAACCCGCCTCAAACGAATTGGTGGTGAGACTGCCCGGCGTGGAAATGTTGTGGAATATCGTGATGTTGCTGCCACCGGTTTCACAGGCGATCAAATCCAGTTTTCCGTCGCCGTCCAGATCCACCGCCCGGAGTTTGTAGGCGTTGGCGCTGTAAGGCAAATCCACACGCGGGGCAAAACAGGCGGCGTTCAACGGTTCGCCGTTAGTGCTGATGTTCCGGAAAATGGAAACATAGCCCTGGTTGACCAGCGCGATGTCCGGTTTGCCGTCACCATCCAGATCTGCAATCACCACCGAAGTGGAACCATAGCTTGTTCCCAGGGTGAAACTGTTTGAGAAACTGGTGCTGCTGATGCTGGAACCATCACCCGTGAAGGTCGGTCCAAAAAACTGGCTTGAGCTCGCCGTCAATCCGTTCACGGTTACATTGACTGGCGCAAAGGTCGCACCGACGGGAACGGTCACCACCAGATTGGTCGGGCTGGCCGAGGAAACGACGGCCTGCACCGCGCCGAAATAAACGATGTTGGCCGCAGGTGTCGGACTGAAATTATTTCCGGAAATGGTCACCACCGTTCCATTTGCGCCGGATGACGGTGACAAACTGGAAATGACCGGCACAGCGAGCGATGCCGTCGTGCATTTGCCGGCGCTGCCGGCGTTGTAGATGGCGGCGATCTCGTTCGACGCCAAGGCGCGGTTGTAAATGGAGGCTTCATCAATGATGCCCGCAAACATGTTGATATACACGCCTGGCACGCCAGTCGTGCCGATAAATACCGGTTCCGTGCCATAGTCCAATGGAAAGCCTGCGATGGCTGAAGCCTCCGCCACGCCGTTCACATACAACGTCAGTTGGTTGCCGTCGTAGGTGGTGGCAACGTGATACCAGACACCACGCTGGACGGCCGTGATGGAATTGATGGCAATCTGATTCCCGTTCGCGCTGACCACGGATTGAAAATGGTCGGTGAAGGTTCCGTTGCCATTGTCAATGTGTGCCTTGAGAATGGTGTAGCCTTCAAAATAATAGGACCAGGAATTCTGCTTGAAGATAATTTGCTCATTGCTGGACGGTGATACATTCGGATCCAACCAGATCCAGGCTTCGACGGTGACATTGGCCGGCTTGAGCGCGGCGGAATCGGGTATTTGCACATAGCCATTGGTTCCATCGAAGCGGAAACCCAACCCCACCTCGCCGGGAGCAAAGGTGGCACCGCCTTCCAACGTGCCGTTGTCGCCGCCGATAATGTCGTTGGCATTGCCTTCCGCCGGCCACCAACCGACAATACCTGCCGGCGGCGGGGTGCAGGAGGCTTCCAAGGTTTGGGTGGTGGCGGTGGCGGCGAGCAGGATAAGCCAAGCCAACAACAGTTTTGCCGGTGAAAATTCCACGATCCTTTTTTTCATGGCCGATGCCTTTTGATTGCTGCGCAGTCGCTTCCCTGAAAGCCGGCTGGCACGGTATTTTTAATATGGCGTGATGGAAACTCTAACCCATGCCCGCCTGCTTTGGCAATTCAAAAAAATGAAGTTCCGGCCGGATGAATTAGCCGATTCAAAGGAGTAAATAAGCGGCCTTTTCAAACCGCGCTGGCAATTCAAACTGGCGGCGAAATGTCTCTCGGCAAAACGCCATGCGGAACCAAGACCGCGATGAAAATTGCAGCTCGATACCCGGTAATCACAGGCGCGTGAAAATCTGGCTCGGCGCGGGAATGTTCTGTTTGGCCGCGCTTTTTTCTGGCACATGAATTGCGAGCTTTTACGACATGGCTAAAAAAATGAACGCGCTGAAGATGGTGCTGGAATCCCGGGGGCAGGCCGAAGTCACAAACCGCCTGCCCGCGAAGGTTTCGCCCGCGCTTTATTTGATGCAATTGCGCTTGCCGCGGCTGAAAATTCCCCCGCAGAAAAGAAAAGTGCCGGTCATCGTGGACGCTGAAACCCGCGCTCAGATTGAACACCCGGTGAAAATTAGACACGTTGTCTGATTTTTAGACAGGGACGCACAGTGGATTTCTTCCTTGGAATTCAAGCCGCTTGCAGCGGGACTGATGCAGGAAAAACTTAACTGCGAAAGTCAATTCTTTGGCGCTTCCAAAAGCAGCGGCAGCGCGCCGTCGGCACTTTGCCCCGGAAATTCCACGCGCTCAAATCCGGCGTTCCGGAAGAACACCGCCAGTTGCCACATCGCCCGCTGCGTGGCTTCGCTTAGAATTCCATCCGTCCGGGCCGCACGTTTGATGTCGGCCACCGCCATCTGCCGCGCCGCCTGCTCCAGATCCTTGTCGAAGCTCCGCAAAAAACCCTGCTTCCAGTCAATCACCTTGGTCAGATTGTCGTCGAGATAGGCGTCCGTGATCTGCGCCGGCGGCAGCTTGATGCGAATGCTTTTTCCAGACACCGAGACGTCGCCGGGTGTGAGGTGTTTGAGGTCAATGCCCGCCTTCACCACGCCGTGCGCGAGCAGCAGCACGCGGTTGTCGCCCTGCACGAACTGGCCGAGCGTGCTTTCCGGCGGCGCGTCGAGGATAACGACTTTTTCGACGACGTATTTTACCGTGACCAGATCGGCCAGCGATTGCACCTGCCGGATTACCGTGGACGTGTTTTCCTCGTGCGGCTGGGAACTTTCATGCCAGCGCGTCAGCTTGAAACCCAGCCAGCCGCCGACGCCGAGGAGCATCGCCGCAATGACTGTGATGGAAAAAAATCGTTCCAGCCGCCGCATGGCGGAAAAGTAAGACGCAACCGACAGGAAGCAAGCCGCAAGTGACCGGCCGCTTTCCCCTGCTTCGAGTCCGGCAAATTTCTGTTATAAATTTTCGCGCTTAACGCGGGCTGAAACGCCGGAAGTGGCCTTGCGGGCGGGCGCTGGGCCGATGTTCGTTGCCACCCTCACGATTGCCGCTGGCCGGCTGCTGGGGACGACCGGCGCCGTGTTGGGGCCGGCCACCCCGCGGCGAGCGCGATTGTCCGCGCTGTTGCGGATGCCGTGGGCGGTCTTCCACCACATGCGGCACGACGGCGGCGTAATTAAATCCTTCCGCTTTTTTCCGCACGATGCCGCGGCCGATGAAGCGTTCGAGCGCGCGGAGTTCGCCCTGATCCTCGTGCGTGACAAAACTAATGGCGTCGCCCACCGCGTGAGCGCGGCCGGTGCGGCCGATGCGATGGACGTAATCCTCGGAGTGCATCGGAAAATCGTAATTCACGACATGCGAGATGCCGTCCACGTCAATGCCGCGCGCCGCGATGTCCGTCGCCACCAGCACGCGCACGATACCATCCTTGAAATCCTTCAGCGCCTTGAGCCGCTGGTTCTGCGAACGGTTGGAATGGAGCGTCGCCGTGCGGATGCCCGCCGATTCCAAATTGCGCGCGACACGGTCGGCGGCGTGTTTCATGCGCGAGAAAACAAGCACCATGTCCATCGCCGGGTCTTTGAGCAGATGCAGGAGCAGCGCGGGCTTGAGACTTTTCGGAACTTCGTAGACGAGCTGCGTCACGGTCTCGGCCGGATTCGCGCGGCGGCCGATTTGAATGAGCTTGGGCGCGTGTTGAAATTCGTGCGTGAGCGTTTCTATTTCTTTGGAAAGCGTCGCGGAAAATAAAAGCGTCTGGCGCTTCTGCGGCAGCGAGCGGACGATCTGGCGGATGGACGGCAGAAAACCCATGTCGAGCATCCGGTCGGCCTCGTCGAGCACTAGATATTGAAGCTGCGAGAAATCGGCGTAGCGGCGCTGCATCAAATCCATCAGGCGGCCGGGGCAGGCGATGATCAGATGCGTGCCGGCGCGGAGCGCGTTGATCTGCGACGTTTCGCCGACGCCGCCAAACACCGTGGCGACGCGGAACGGCAGATGTTTTCCATAGGCGCGGACGTTTTCATCAATCTGCAAAACAAGTTCGCGCGTCGGCGCAAGAACCAGCGCGCGCGTGCCGCACTGGCGTCCGTCGCCGATGACGGCGGCGAGCCGGGTGAGCATCGGCAAGGTGAACGCGGCGGTTTTGCCCGTGCCGGTCTGGGCGATGCCGATGAGGTCTTGGCCCGCGAGAATTGGCGGAATGGCCGCCGCCTGGATAGGCGTGGGCTCCGTGTAACCGGCTTCCTTCACCGCCTGCAAAATTTTCGGATCCAGCCCGAGTGCGCTAAATGACATGGTTCCATTATGCCTTGGCTGCGGGAAATAGCACGCTATTAAGTGCGGGCTGCGGCACCGACGGAAAAAACGCCGGCGAAAAATTCATTCTGTCTTCTATTTACAATCACTGCGCCGGAACGCATGATGCCATCACCTTCGGAGAAACTAAAAATGCCGGAGTTCTGTTAAACAAAAGAAATAAAAACTATGGCAACTAAAAAAGCTAAGAAGCCCGCCGCGAAAAAACCCGCCGCCAAGAAGAAAAAGTAGCCGCCTACTAAATGCTGTCTCCTTTGACGTCAAATCAGGGGAGACAGATTTTTTATTTACACCCATGAAGCTCTGCCAGGGCCAAGTCTGGAAGAAGGACAAGGAATACATCCGCATCGTCAAGCTGGAACGGCTTGTGGTGGAATACAAGTCCATGCCCAATCTCGGCAACAAGGAAGGCACGCTCCACCAGACCAGCAAAAAAGATTTCTGCCGCCTGCTCAAGCAGGC
>CAZIFP010000018.1:0-20012 GCA_964538105.1 uncultured Bifidobacteriaceae bacterium | reverse complement strand
TGTCCACCCAACTTTACAATAACGGCTTGTCGGATTTTCTACATGTGCTGGATTCCGAACGCTCCCTTTATGCGGCACAGGATGCGCTGGTGCAAAGCGATCAAACAGTCTCGCTTGATCTGGTTCAGCTATACAAGGCACTTGGAGGCGGTTGGCAGGAAGAACTCAAAACCGCCTCGGTTTCGTCCAAAAATCGTAATTACTGACGTTCGCATAATATAGTGACACGTTTCGCGCTTTGTGGTAGTTTCTGCGCATGGGTAACCCAAAAGGCGTTGAACGTGATTTTGCACAACTCGAACGGCGACGGCTTAGAGCCGCCAAACTTTTTGACCGGGGCCTCCATCAAGGGGAAGTCGCCCGGCAATTGGGGGTTCACCGCCAATCGGTCTGCCGTTGGCATCAAGCCTGGAAGAAACAAGGAACCAAAGCGCTGGTTAAGGCGGCGCGGGCGGGCCGTAAGCCCCGCTTGCAGCCGGTTCAACTGGAGCAGTTGGGCCAGGGATTGAAGACCGGTCCCGAAGCTTTGGGTTACGCCACCGCACTGTGGACCACGCAGCGCGTGGCCGATCTGATTGAGCGGCAGACTGGGCAGAGGTTTCATCCCGGGCATGTCTGGCGGATTTTGCGTTCCTTGGGCTGGAGTTGCCAGCGACCGGTGGGCCGGGCCACCCAACGCGATGAACCCGCGATCCTCCAATGGAAGCGGGTGCGCTGGCCAGAAATTAAAAAAAAGCGCTTCAGCAAGGTCGAACCATAGTATTTGTGGACGAAAGCGGGTTGAGCGAGCGGCCCCATCGGGTCCGGACCTGGTCGCCGCGGGGCCAGACTCCGGTGTTGCAGTATTCCTTCAACTGGAAGTGTCTTTCGGCCATGGCCGGCATCACCATTTGGAATTTCTACTTCCGGCTCTTCCCCGGCAGCATCAAGGCTCCGCAGGTGATCGAGTTTCTGAAACACCTCCAGCAGCACATTGGCGGTCGGCTCACAGTCATCTGGGATGGTCTGCCCGCGCACCGCAGCCGGCTGGTCCGGGAATACGTTGCTCAACAACACGGCGGCATCCATCTGGAGCGGCTGCCCGCCTATGCACCGGAACTCAATCCGGTCGAATACATCTGGGGATATTGCAAGCAGCATGAACTGCCCAATCTCTGCCCGAAGGATTTTGCCCAACTCGGCTGGGCCGCCCGCAAGGCGCTGGGGCGGATGCGTCGCCGTCCAGCTCTGGTGAAATCTTTCTGGAAGCAGGCGGAATTGTTTTGAGCATGTTGTCACTATATTATGCGAACGTCAGTAGTAGTCGGGTGAAAGGTTTTAAGAGTTCAAGCATGATTCGATTTCCAGCCGAACGATCTGACGGGTCAGAACACATCAGGCCGAGGATTTCGCTCGGCGAGCTGTTAACGCGTTTAATAGCGAACTTTAATTGCTTCGCAAAACAAAGTCTAAAGCGGGAAACCGCCATTAGGCGGAGTAAAAATAACCCAAGGCGCGGAGCGATGAGTGGTTGGGGTTTCCAATGGCTATGTGGTCGAGAACTTCGATTTTGAGAAGTTGACCGGCTCGAATGAGATCACGGGTGATTTTTATGTCCGCTTCCGATGGAGTGGGATCAGTGCGTTTCAAAAACTTATTTGGCAATTGCTCAATCCAGTGAACACACTGGACGAGCACAAGTGGACTGCCTGCATGAAAGAGTTCTTGATCCTTTTTGGATTCTCAAAGCCTCCGCAAGAGGTTTTGAACTTCCTCGCGTGGGAGAATTGCGCCGGCGCAATGCCAGCAAGAGAGGCAAAATCCGCGATCCAAACTGAAGGTATTTATCTTCATCGCGCAGGCGATGTTTCGCTGCCAATTCGCTTCGATTCAATTCACGGGGTTAAGGGCGAAACTCACGCCGCGACGCTGGTGGTTGAGACGTTTGCCAGACAGCACGATCTCAAGGAGCTTTTGCCCGTTTTGACGGCTGCACAACACGGTAGTCAAATGAGAGATTCAGCAAGAGGCCACTGCAAAAGAGTATTCGTCGGCATGAGTCGTCCCAGCCACTTGTTGTGTTTGGCGATTTCCGCCGAACACATTGCTGATGCTCAAATTACGGCGCTTGTAACGAATGGGTGGAAGATTGAAAAAATCCGCGCGTGACGTAGGCCTTGCATCTGCAAATTTGTCAAATTTAGTGCCAGTGAAAGTGCCAGTGAATGGGTGATAAATGAGTAATTGGTGAGTAGTTGATTGGTATTGGGTGCGTAATCGCTGGTGCTTGACAAACGTGCAGAAATGCCTGATTCTATTGGCGTTCTTTAGTTATGAGGCTGTTCGCCTCTGGTGGTGGGGTGGTAATTGCGGGGTAGTGGATTTTGAAAAAATCCCCTGGGCATAGGAAATGGTCTGGTTTGTCCAATCAATATCTTTGGCGCGCAACGAAGCCATGTCGGTTTGCGAACCGCCCAAGTGCCAGAGCATTTCGTAAAAGGCGTGCAATTCTGGATTGAATTCACGGGCCAGAATCTTGTGATGCTCCTCAATGGTGACGCCGCGTTTTTCCTTGAACTCATTTTTCGGCCACTGCCGTTTGGGGATGACCGGCTTCAACAGCCAGTCCATGTCCAGACAAAAATTATGGAGTCGGCGCAGATAAATGTTGGTCGAAACCGTCCCTTGGCGAATTACTTTCAACAAGGTTTCACCCTGGGTTTCAATGATGACTTGGTGCCGGATGAGGTCGAACGCCTTGTCCTTGGCGGCAGTTTGCCAGCGTATTTGATTGCCTCCCCGCTTGGAGGCGATCAGGGCTTCGAAGGCTTGCTTCCAGGTGCGGGTGCTGACACCGGAATCGGTGCCGGCAAGATAGGCTTTGGCGATTTGGAGGTTGAGCACCGGCTGGCGTTGCGCCTGATTCTTGGCCAGAATTATCTGAAGCGCCTCGTCTTTAACTGAAGTGTGAAGGCTCGTGCGTTTGCCCGTCTGATTGTCCACGCAATAAAACATTCCACCCCGGCAACCACGATGAGTTAAGCGGTAACGTGTTTTTATAATTTCACGCAACCACGAAGATAAATGAAGCCAACCCTGCCGCGTTAGCGAGCAGTGGGCGGATTGACGCCCGTTATCCCGAATCCTGACGGAGTGCCAAATTTGGTGTCCGTTTTGGTGTCCGTTGTGGACGCCATTTGGTCTAAACTACTACTGCCCAAGCAGTAAAGAATGGAGCCAATGGCCGGGATTGAACCGGCGACCGACGGTTTACGAAACCGTTGCTCTACCACTGAGCTACATTGGCGAACTGTTATTTAACAGCTATTTAAACCTGATTTATAAACTCAAATGATTATGTGTATCCTGACTTTGTTTCCGGCAGCCTGTTTCCGCCATGAAGAACAATCCCGTCACAACTTCACACAACCGCCCGGAAACAAATTAAACCGGTCCGGCAAAAACGCCATGCCCAAACCTGATCCGTTACGTTCCGAGCGGCTCCTATTTTGGTAGAGTCAAAGTCGCTGGCAAGTTAATTCGGCGCTCCCTTGAATCCCACGTTCTGGAAGCTGCCAACCGCGCTCCTTCAGTGAAGAATCCAGATGTTTTGGAAAAACCACCAATGTTCCCCGCCAATCCGGCAGTCACTTGACTGGCGACGCGGCGAATAACAGGCGCAGGGCGGAAATATTCACAAAATTACAACTCGACCCGCCACCGCCCGGCCAGGCGGTGTAGTTCTCGTTCATTTTCAGATAGCTCATGTTGCGGGAGACATCATCTTCGCTGATCGAGATGGCGTAGCTTGCACCAGCCACCAGGTCGGCGACGACGGGTGAGGATAAATCCCACCGTTTCCAATCGCCGGACTGCGGCATCACCAGATAGCCACGGGCAATAACCTCGCCGGAACCGGCCGGACGAACCTCCAGCTTTTTCACGGCGCAGGTTATGCCAGTATTGACCGGCCCGGCACCGTTGGAGAACTCGGCGCGAATGAGGTAACGTCCGCTGCGGGTGACGGTGAAATGCTTGACTGAAAGCTCGTCGTCCGGGTGTCCCCAATTCTCAAAATGGTCGCCTGCCACCAAATTTCCACCGCGATTTTCCATCCCTCGGGCTGGAATGATCTGTTGCTGGCCGCCAGATAGGTAGCAGCGCGCCGGAGTCAGATGCGATGCATTGCCGCTGACAACATCAACCGCTTCCACTGCGTAACTATGCAGATGTTCGAGATAATCGGCGGATTTGGCATCCAGCCAGTTTGTGTCACGAACGGCCTTCGCATACAGCGCGCCGTCGCGATAGATGTTGAAGGCCACGTTTGCAACATCACTGTGCTGATAATGCAAAACCAGTTTGCCGTCCGCCACCGTGATGCCGCCCTGCTGCGACCCATCCCAAACCGGTTGCAGCGGCCCGAACAGCGCCCGTTCGTTCTTCACGTCCACCAAACGCAACGGGTCGGGATTTTTCCGTTGCTTCGGAGCCACCAGATAAATGTCCCAGAGATTGGATTTTTGCAGCGTGGCCGAGGACACGAACCCTTCCCCAACAACTTTGCCATTGAGTTCAATCCGGCTGATCGGGCAAACCCCTTCGTTGATCGCTTTCGGCGGAAGATGAACGCGCACCTGCTGGCTGGTGTTCCGATAGCTGAAGTTGCTCAATTCGATTTGTTCGCTGCTACCGAAGGTTTCGTTCCGTAAACCGGCCGTGATGAACGGCCGGAAACGGATGCCATCCCAGGAGGTTTCCAGACCGAAAACAATGTCCTGCACCATCGAAAGGTAGCCGGCCACAGACCAAAGCTGGCGGCGTGAATTGATGACGGGGCCATCCAAATGCTTACCTTTGACTTCGGCGAGGCCGGTGACAAAGTCAAAATTTTCCATGTTGGACAGGTTAAAGGCGGCCAGGTGTTCGAGTGAACGGATGCCAGAGTCAACGGCTGCCGGGTTGTTCGCCCGGCGCGCAGCCTTGATCCAGTAGGCGGTGACGAACGGCCAGATGGCCTGGTTGTGATAGATGGGCACCGTGCTTTCCTGCGGCCAGACCACCGGCGGTCCATGCGGGCCGACCGGATAATTTTTCAATATCGCTTCGGCCCTGGACTGGTCGGCGACACCCAACAAAATCGCGAGTGATTCGCCCAGCAGGTCGTAGCGATGAACCCGGATTTCATTCACCTCATCGGAAAGCAGATAGGTGCTGTAAAGTCCGGTTTCCGGATCAAAAAAACGGCTGTTGATAGATCGCTTCAAGTTTTCCGCCCACTGGGCGTAACGAGTTTGATCGGCGGTTTGCCCCAATCGTCCGGCATAACGGGCGGCGGTGTTCAGGAGAAAATAATCGGCGACGTTCACTGAGAGCGCCTTGGACATCGCAATGGGCAGGACATTTTCCTTGGTCCAGCCGGGATAGGTTTGTTCACGCCAGTCGAGAAAGGACTGCTCCCCGCGATACAAACCATCCGCCGCATCATACACCAGCCGGCGATCCTGTTCGATGGTGTCATGCAGGATGGGATAAACCTGTTGGAGAAATTGTTCCTGCTCGGCGGCCGGCAAAAACTTAAGCGTCTGATCCGCCCCCAGCGCCCACACGATGCGGTCGCTGGAAACCGGATAGCTGCCGCCCGAACCGGTGTCCTGAATGATCTGGTTTCTGTATCCGCCAGCGACGGAAGGTTTCAAAATGGAAGTTTTGAACACAAGCGAGTTGATTGCGCGTTGGGGATCAAACTGGGCCAGGGCCAGATAAACGGAATAGGACAAGTCGCGCGTCCAGACATAGGTCCAAAACTCACCCGTCTGATACGCTTCGAGATTTAACGGGATGCCGTGGTTGTAGGCACCATCTTTAATCTGCGAAACCGAATTTTGCACCGCCTCATGCACCGCCATGGCATAAAGACCGTCAAACATGACGTTGCCGGTCCGGGTAATGGCATGGTCCGGGGTTTCAGAAAACGTGATGCGCTGGTCCGGCGAGTTGTTCCCGCGCAATTTGGCGTTGCTTGCCAGTTCATATGTGCGCCAGTCTCCGTCTTGTTTGATCGAGATGGCCGCCTGCGTCTGGCCTTCGGCCAAGGTCATTTCGTCCTGCGCCCTGACGCTGCCAATCCCCAACCATCCACAGGCAATGATTGCCCCTGTTGAAATCGCATTCTTAAACAATATCATGGCAAAATTTGGTTCAGAACCGCCGGCTTGGCGACTGCAATCTTTTTAGGTGCCAATAAGTCGTCTCCCTGTTACAAGCCGCGTCTGGCAGGGAATTCAAGGTGCGTTTCTTCTCAGCGCCCGTATTTGGGCAAGGTATTCCTGAGCCTTGGCGTAGGTGGGTTCGAGCCGCAGGGCTTCTTCAAACTCGTGCTGCGCCTCGTCAAACCGATTTTGTTTTGCAAGCAGCACGCCATAATTGAAATGAGTCCGCGCGCTATTTGGATTCAGCCGCGCCGCCTCGCCAAATTCATTTCTAGCCGCGTCAAGCTGGCCGGCGGCATCCAGTTCGCCACCGAGTTCAAAATGCGGCTCCCAGTCCGCCGGATTCAATTTGATGGCTTCGCGATAATTTTCCATCGCCTCGGCATGGCGGTTCAATTTCGCCAGCACTGTGCCGCTGCGGAATAAAGTTTGCGCATCCGCCGGACGCTGTAAATGGGCTATGGCATAGCAGGCCAGCGCGTCGTCATATTTATCCTGGCTGGCCTGAACATTACCAAGCCCGACCCAGCCTTCGGTCAACATGGGCCGCAACTGCACGGCGCGCCGGTAGTTCGTTTCCGCCTCGGCCCATTGCCCCTGCAGTTCCAGCATCCGGCCAATTTCGAAATTCGCGAGAAAATCCTGCGGCAACAATTCGTGAATGAGCCGCCATTGCCCGGTCGCCTGCGGCAGATCGCCGGTGGATTGAAGGAATACCGCGTAATTTTCGCGCAGAAAATAGTCGTCCGGCGCAAGTTGCAATTCCGCCTGGAAATTTTTCGCAGCTTCGGTGGCGGCGGCGGCATTCATCCGAGATTGCAACTCCGTAATACGAGTCTCCAACTTTTTTAACCGGTTGGCATTGTCCAATTGGCCGCTCAACGGCGGCTCCTGCAACCGGCCGATCATATGCTGAAAGATCACCCTGCGGTTCCAGTCCGACAAGCCGAGCCGCAAGTCGCAGGCTTCCTGCGAAGCCCATCCGTTGGTGACGGCGTTGTTCGCAATGGCGGCGGGCAACAGGGTCGCCACCTGCCCGGCCCACGCACGGCCGAGCTGATAACTGCCGTCGAAATTAAAATGAACGTGTTCGTAAAATGTTTCATCCCCGCAAAGACCGGACGGCGTGTTGGCCGCCAGCGCGCCAGTGGCATCAAATAAAACCAGATTATCATTGGCCAGTTGCCGGCCCGTGGCGGCAATCAGCGCATTGAGCCGCGAATCCGTGCGGAACGGAAGCGCATCGTCATCGCACGCCGACTGCAAATGCTCGCGGGCGGCGGCGAAATCCGTCAACTGCAACAAGCTTTCGCCCCAACGGAACTGCAACTCGGCATCCGTCGGATCGAATCCTGCCGCCGACTCAAACTGGTGCGCTGCCTTGGCAAAATCACCCTGTTCCCCGGCCTGCACACCCATTTTGAAAAATTGGTCAAACTGCGCGCGGTCTGCCGGCGGCAGATTGCTGTTGATCATCGAGGCAAAAGGCGCGCAATCCTTGAGGTTCACAGCGACAGTGTTCAGCAAAATCTTCGCGCCGGAATCCAACCCGACGCTGACGATGTCGTGTAAATTCCTCGAAAAATTCTGATACACGATTTCCTTGCGCCGGTCGTCCACCGGAAGCTGGTTGCCGACGAACATCTCCATACCGCCCCACGACGGTGCATTCGCATTGCCGCCTTTCAGTTTGCGGCCCAGGTTCGCCAGCAATTGCCCCAGCCGCATTTTCTGGATCGCCAGATTAAGCCGGATCAGCGGCAGCGGCGGAGCTTTGGCACCAAAAACGGTCGCGGCGCCGAACGGCCCGACCATTTCGTTATTGCCCATATAAATAATCCACAGGTCGCCGTCTGCCTTCGCGCAGTCGCGCGCAATGGGCAGAATGACGTGCGAGTTGATGGCCGTGATGCCGAGATTGACGATTTCAAAATGCGTCTGCGGATAACGCGCCGACAGCAGGGCTTCCAGGTAACGGCCCGCGCCGTAGGCCGGTTCCGGGTCGCCCATCGCGGCGGACTCGCCCAGAATAAATATCCGGTAGGTGTCGGCGGGCTTTTTCACCGGCATGCGGATCGGCCCCAGACCGCGTGTCAGTTGCGGCGGGAAAAACCGGAGACCAAAGGTTTCGTTGTTGACGAAAAATTCGCCGTCGCCAATTTTTATTTTCTTGAACAGTCCCGGATCGTAGCCGTAGCCGGCCAGCCGCAGCCCGGCTTCAATTCCGCCGAGTAAAATGAGCGGGATGATCACCAGCGCGACCAGACGGAAAAGCCATTTGCGAACCGCAGTGGGCGGAACCACTGCGCCCGGCTTGCCGGAGCGATCGCGCGACTCCGCCTGCTGCGGTCGCTTTCCGGACTTCGAGTTTTTGGGTGGTCGTTTCAATCAGTTTCCAATTTGAGAATCCAGTGAAGCCTTCACAATGCTAGATTTGGATTCCCGGATTTTTTCATTCAATGCTTAATGACAAATCGCATCTGCTTAAAACTGTCGTTGCACTTAACAGTAATCCGGCCATTCGCAAATGACCACCCGCTGGTTGATTTTGCCAGGGCATCCTCCATCAAATGTGGCAACAATATCTTGCCTGCAATTTCGTCATCAGTCAGGAGCGCAACACTTTTCGGCGACCGATCCATCCACGATTCAAGCACCAAGCCGCGCCTGGCAGGGCGATAACTTCCTTCGGCTGCGGAAATTTCAATCGTCGTTTCCTGATCATCGCTGGCTTGGTGAAAACGGCGCTTCATAAAATCACCGTGGCGATAATCCAAGGTTTCTCCGTTGTCTTCGTAAAGTGAAGCTTCAGATTCTTTCGCCGGCGCAATCAGAATTTTCAAAGGGTTGCCCGGCATCTGGTCCGTGGATTGAACGACCGGCTGGCGGAAAATGAAGCCGCCCGCGCGCACCAACATGGGAATGGAATCCAGCGTGACGGTCAGTTTGATTTTCCGGCCGCCAGTGAACTGTTTGCCCGTGGAGTAATCGAACCAATCGCCTTTCGGCAGGTAAATTTCACGTTCCGTCATGCCTTCATGCAAAACCGGCGCAACGAGCAGATCGCCGCCAAACATGAATTCATCGTCCATTCCGGCAAGTTTTTCGTCGTCCGGAAATTCCAGAAACAGCGGGCGCAAAACGGGCACGTCCGTCTGGCTGGCCTGCTGCATGACGTTGTAAATATACGGCAGTAATTCGTAACGTAGTTCTATGGTATGGCGGTTAATGGCCTCGTATTTCCCGCCAAATGCCCACGGCTCCTTGTCGGGGCGGTTGTTTTCGCTGTGCGAGCGCATGAAGGGAGAGAAGACGCCCACCTGCAACCAACGGGTGAAGAGTTCGGGCGACGGCATCCCGGCATAGCCGCCGATGTCCGCACCAACAAATGGAAAACCCGAAAGCCCCATGCCCAGCAAGGTTGGAATGGATTGGCGCATGGAAGACCAATCGGAAGTGTTGTCGCCGGTCCAGACGGCGGCGTAACGTTGCCCGCCGGCATAGCTCGCGCGCGTCAGCACGAACGGGCGCTCGTTCGGGCGAAGTTGAGACAGTCCTTCAAAAGTCGCGCGGCTCATCAACTGGCCATACACATTGTGCAGTTCAAGGTGGGTCGAAGGCAGGCCCTCGTTGTCGAACACCAAGTCTGAAGGCATCGTTCCGCGCACTGAATCAAAAACCGCCGGCTCGTTCATGTCGTTCCAGATGCCAGCCACGCCAAGATTGAGGAGATCCTTGTAAAGCGAACCCCACCATCGCCGCGCGGCAGGGTTGCTGAAATCCGGGAACACGCTCGGCCCCGGATTTTTTGCCGCGTTCGCCGGCCAGACTTTTCCTTCATAGACGGAACCGTCGGACTTTTTGACAAAATAATTTCCAACTATGCCTTCGTCATAAGGCGCGTAACCTGCTTGCATCTTTGGATGGGCATCCACGATGCAAACTGTGTGGAAACCTTCCGCGCGCAAATCAGAAATCATCTTCTTCGGGTCGGGAAAGCGCTCCTTGTCCCAAGTGAACGGATTGAAACCGTCTTGATAATCAATATCCAACCAGATGACATCGGCGGGAATTTTGAATTGGCGAAACGTGGCTGCGATCTCACGCACTCGCGCCTCGGGGAAATAGCTGAAACGACATTGATTGTAGCCCAGCGACCACAGCGGTGGCAGCGGCATCCGTCCGGTCAAATCAGCGTAACGCTCGATCACCATTTTCGGGTCGGGTCCGTTGATGAAATAGTAATTGAGTTCGCCGTTCACCGCGCCGAACGTCAACAGGTTCGGCTCTTCGCGACCGACATCAAACGAACTGCGCCAGGTGTTGTCGAGAAACAGCCCGTGCGCCTGGCCGTGGCGCATCAGCAGATAGAACGGCACCGAAACATACATGGGATCGGTGCTGGAATCGTGCATATAGGTGTCCGAATTCCACATCACCAGATTGTAACCGCCAAGCTGCCAGCCGCGCTTGTCGAGGCTTCCGTTTTTCTCTCCAAAACCATAGACGTGCTCGTCATCGCGCAATTGTTTGGCGACGCGGAATTGGTTTTCCACAAAGGAGACACCGCGTTCGGGATCGTCTGCATCCAAGGCTTCACCTGATTTGTTGGCGAAGGAAATACGCAGCGGATCGTGCTGGATGGTGAGCTTGATTGCGGCAGTTTGCAGCACAGTGGAATGGTCGCCGATGCTGACCACCACCTTCGCGCCGCCCAAGTCGCGATTCACGACGGCGTAGGAATGATCTCGTCCAAACGCTTGCGCCCGCGTGAAACGAATCCGGATGACATCGTCCGACAAGGGCGTGATGGCGAGCGTTCCTTGCTCGTTGGTAAACATCAGCGTTTTCCCATCCCAAGCGGGTGTCGGCATTGCGCCGAGGGACGACCAGCCGCCGTTTGCAATATTACTCCGAGTCGAAACAGGCGGCACCACATCCACCGCTTGCGCGTTCAAACCTATTGGGGTTAGATTAAGGCCGAAAGCAATTACCAAAACAATTTTGATTACTCGTCGGAGTTTCATGATCGGCTTTTTATTAAAACACGAATTTGATTTCATAGCATCATGCAGCACCGGTGGGGATTTGGAAATATCCAATTAAGAATTGGACAGGCCTTTTGCCAGATAGACTCCACTGATGCGTGTGAGCGGCTGGCTCAAATTCATGGTTGCCACAACTAAACCGGCCCCGGTTTTATGGACTGCTGCGGAAGGCATGAGAAGTTTCCTAGGGGAAAACTTGGACGCGATAAAATCTTACTGGATCGGCAAAGTTGTTGGTGCTTTGGGTTGTCGGTCCGGAAGCGGTAATGACACCACCAATGGTCGTGAACGGAACGCCAAGGCTGGTGGTGGACCAGACTTGATAGGTCAGGCCGGAAACACTCATCCAACTGAGCACATTGTTGCCTTGCATGCTTAAAACCGGGATCCAATTCGGATCCACTAAGGTTACTCCGGCACTGCTGGCACTGGTGGCTCCTTGTATTCGAGCGTTGTTAATTGCACTTACTTCCGTGTAAAGCGTCGCGCCGTAAACATTCGTCACCGTCAAGGTCGTGCCTTGGACGATGCCGCCGAAGACATCGGAAGCGCCCGGTGAAGTCCCGACAATAACCTGATATCCAGAAACGCCGCCCTCTGGATCGTTAAGTGGTAGCCAGCTGAACGTCACACTGTTTCCAATGACGTAAGTGCCGGTCGTCGTTGGCGCGCTCATGGTTGCCGGCGGAGTCACGTCATAAAGCTTCAAATATTGCGCTTCGTAAGGTGCATTCGTCCACCCGACACTGCTGGCCGGCACCGGGTTGAGCGAAACCGAAACCCCGTTTGCCAGCAGATTGCTGCCGGCAATCCCGCCGGCACTCCACAACCAATAAGTGCGGCGGTTCGGATCAGCCCCAGTAAAAGCGGCGATGTTCTTCGTGTTATACATGCGCGCGGGGTCGATGCCGAAAAGGTTTGTCCCGTTCGCCACAATGTTGACACTAAAAACAGCCGAATGACCATTAGTAACATCGAGATTCACAAAGGCAAATACCACGTCATTGAAATTCGGGAAACTGTTGGTGGCTGTGAACTTGGCCACCGCAAAAATACTGGGTTGTGACACGGTCGGACTGAGGAAAACACGGTTGGCACTTTGCAGCGCCGGGCTGGATAGGCGGGCTTGGCCGACGGCAGCATAAAGCGGATTAAGTTGATCTACCCTCAAATTGCCAACGGCTGCCGCAATGGCGGGTTGCAAGGAGTTATATGCGCTGATACTAGGAACATCACCCGAGTAAACCGAGAAGCCAAATGATTCCGTCGTGCCCAATTCCTGACCGTAGTAAATATGAGGCATCCCATCAATGGTTGCTCCAACCATGGACCGGATCAATGCCTGATAGGGATCTGTGTAATAGAAGCCGGCGTCATGGGAAGCGGCATTCCACAACATCAGGCACTGGCCATAACTGCTGCGTTCAGAATTGAAAATAGTCTGATAGCTGGCGGCGGTCGTGGCCGACTGAAATCCACTATAAACACTGTCACATAGTATATCAAAATCACGACCGGAGCGATAGGTTGGCGCGCTGGGCGGCGGCCAGCCCAACGATTCAGCCAAGAAAACAAAGTCCCATTTCTGCGATCGCACCTTGTTGATGATGTATTCCCAGCACTGCGGCGGCAATCCATCCGCGAAGTCCGCACGAATCCCGTCTATGCCCACGGAAGTCTGACTGGCCGGTGTGCCGTTGGTGCATCCTGTTTGGTTGAGCCAATACAGGATCGAATCGGCATAGTAGCGCCAGACATTTTGCGTGATGTTGTCAAAATTCCCAGTGCTGATGCTGTAATCAAACCAGTCGTCGCCGGAATTCTGATTATTGTCATCAAGTGGATTCGCACAAACCAAAGATGCATAGTCGCCGTAAAAAACGTCATTCACATCGGTCCATTTTGAGATGTCAATGTCTGGCGCGATCGCGATGTCATTTGAACTGGTCGCCCGGCTGCACCAAGCGTTGGTGGCCGAAAAAAACTGGGGGACACGATTGGGGATCAGATCCGTGGGCTGCCAGTTGCCGGGGTTTCCCACGCCCCCGAAATCGCTGACCCCCTCATTATCCAGTTCGACATCATGGGCAGTGTGATTAAACGGCTCATCCAGCATCACATTCACCCCGGCGGCATCCGCCGCCGCAACGAAGTTGATGAATTCAGTCATGGCAGCGGGCCGCGTGGCCGCCTTGCTCATGGTCTGATTCACTTGAAAATAATTCTTCACGCAATACGGACTGTTTATACTGTCAAGGATACCTCGGGGATGAATTGGTTCAAGCCAGAGCCAATTCACGCCAAGATTAGTCACATAATTCAGGTTAAAACGGCTCGCAGTATTGGTAAGGTCGCTAAAAGTGCTGCGCTGGGATCCATTTGATGCTGCGCCGGACGCGTCAACATTATTGACCCCCAGCTCATAAACCGCCGCCCCCAGCGCTTTTTTGGGTGAAACAACAACCATAAAGTCACGCCGGTTTCCGGAGATGTAAGGAGAGTTGGTGCTATACCAGTTCCAGTTCGTCGAACCTGAAACCTTCCAGCGTGCCGTCAGACGATAGACCCCGGTCTTTTGAGCATAGAGTGTCAGCGCATACTGCCCCGGCGTGCTGGTCGGTGTCATCGCATACGCCTCATAATAATTGTTGGTGTCGCCGGTGGGAATGGTATTGCCATCCGGCGGCATGATGCCGTCCTCGATGCCGTCACCGTTGGCGTCCATGGTGGCATGGTCTCGCCTGTTTAGATTGGAGAAGGCGTCCACCTCCAGCACGTTCGTTGATGCATTGGGAGAAAACAAAATCGTCAGCGGCACGACATCATTCGACACTTCATTGACGAAGACATGCGTCATGCCGTAATCAGCGTTGGCCCCATTGATGGTTAGAACTGGTGGCAGCCCGCCGCCGGATCCTGAAACCGGCACAGTCAAATATTCCCCGGGCGTCGTTCCAAAATTAAACACGCCTCCTCCGGGTCCATAACCGGTTCCACCCTCTCCCAGGTTGCCCGTCCCAACAGCCAAACCGGGAATGAACTGATTGGACAGATAGACGAAGCTGCTCCCGTTGATACAAACCAGCACCTGGACGGAGCCGGTCGGATTCCCCAGCGCAGAAAGTGGAATGCCCAGTTCAAGACCATTCGTCACTGCGTTTGCGGCAGCCGTATTGGCGGCTGTTCCGCTCGTTCCATTCACGCCCGCCGTGTTCTTGTTGTTAAAGCCAACGGCAATGCCGGAGCCTCCGAGGTTCTGGCTGTTGCCGACACCACCGCTCAAGGTCACATTGCCAAGCAGGGACTTGGTGCCGGAACTGCCGGATAATACAATCTCGTTCACAGCAAGGAGAGTGGCGCTATTTGTGAAAGTGAACATCAAATTTGGAGTAAAACCTGTGCTAAAGGTAGAGCCATTCATGCTGGCTTCGCCCGGTGAACCGGAAATTTCCAGAACCTGCTGGCCGCCCGCCTGTCCCTCGGCGATGAAGATTTCAATGTTGTTGCCATTGGCCTGAACATTGCCGGCGATGAACAGGTAGAGATATCCATTGGTCGCCACAGAATAGACGGCATCCAGTTCCGAGCCGCCGCTGGACGAACCACTTGAAGAGGTGTTATCGCCAAACCCGGTGTTGATCGTTTGCGTGGCCAACGGGGCGCCATAGCCTTCCGTGCCATTTAAAGTTCCGTCAACGGTTACTTGTGCATGAGCAGTTGAAACCAGCCCGACAATACTAATCAACAGGATTAAAACCGGAAGCTTCTGAAGTTTTTTCATTACAAAAGTCTCAATTCTTGCTGGCGGTAACGGCTTGCGCAGGGTTTCCTAGAATGGTAGCGCGATGATAGATGCGCCATTCGTAACTGTTCAGACGGGAGGTCGGTAGCGGGCCGCCCTCGGAACTTTGAACTCCGGATATTTCCACCGGCACAAAACCACCCACGTTTTTCAAGTCCACCTTGCCGGTGACCGGGTGGTCGGAAAAGTTGATGACGACAAGCAGTTCATCCTTGTCGTCGGCGCGCAGAAAAGTGACCAGATCGGTCTCATCCGAGTTATGGAGCCAGTCCACATGCGAGTTGCGGAGCGCGGCATATTGTTGGCGAAGCTGGATCAGGCTGTGATAGATATTGCGCAACTCCGGATGATTATTCGTGTTCCATGAAATGTTCCGCTTGTCGAAGAGCGCGCCGCCGTCGGACGCGGTGGTATCGCCTACTTCCATGCCGTTGTAAATGAGCGGGACACCGTCGAGCGTGAACATGAGTGCCGATGAGGCGAGCGCACCATTGAGACCGTAACGGGCGACCGCGCGGGAGGTGTCGTGATCGTCAGAAATCCGCATGTGCAGTGCGGCCTTGGGAAACTGCTCGCGGCTTTCTTCCCACGAGCGCGGAATGTTTGAGGCCGGCGCGTTGTGAATCAGAACGTCATCCATGGTTGAAAGCAATGGCCAGGAGTAATCAATGTCGAACGCGTTCGTAAGCAATTCCGGCTTGCTGGCCTCGGCTAGCAATATAATGTCCGGTTTGACTTTTGCAAGTTCGGTGCGGATCTGTTCCCAAAAATCCGTCGGCATCATGGCGGCGGCATCGCAGCGAAATCCGTCCACGTTGCACTTTTTAATCCAGTATTTGAGCATTGCAACCATGTATTGGCGCAATGCGGGGTTGTCATAATTTAAAGCGGCCACATCCGTCCATGCCGGCACCGGTGGAATTATGTTTCCCTGGGTGTCATGCTTGTAAAATTCCGGGTGCTGCATCAAGACACTGTCCCACGCGGTATGGTCCGCGACCAGATCCATGATAACCTTCATGCCACGCTTGTGCGCCTCGGAGACAAACCGCTTGTAATCCTTCACCGTGCCGTAATTTGGATCCACGGCGTAATAATCCTTGATGGAATAGGGGCTTCCCAACTCACCCTTGCGGTTTATTTCGCCGATGGGATGAATCGGCATTGTCCACAGGATATTCACGCCGAGGCTGTGCAATTCGTCGAGCCTGGCGATGACGCCGCCAAGGTTACCAGCCACGGAAAAATCGCGCGGAAAAATTTCGTAAACCGTGCCGCTCCTAAGCCATTCGGGTGAAGGACGGGCCGTGACGCCGGAAACGTCCACCTCGGCCCAAACACGCGCCGCAACCAAAACAAGCGCGGCGGCAAAGGTGATAGTGATTTTCCTCAAAGGCTGAAATTTCATGGTTAAATTATAAGTAAAGAACCTCGCTGAACCCACACGAGCCTGCAAATGCGGAGAAGCCCGATGCAACAGCTCGTGTAAATCAGTTTATCGGCGTGTGCGTGGCAAAATAAAGCATGTCCGGGTCGGTCAGTGAACAAGCAACTCGCTGCCGCACCCCCGATGCCTGACTATAAATCACCGGCACATTGGCAAACTGTCCGTGCCATTTGTGAATTTCCGCGTGGCCGTCGGCGTAAGCCATTCCGCAGGCGCCTCCGTGCTGACAGCCGGGCAATTCAATAAAGGGTGAGGTTGCATAATTGGCACTATACAACAGCGCATCATCAATACTGTCTGGATGTTCATCCGTGAAAACCCAGACGTCACTCGGGCCGGGGGAGTGAAAGTCTGAGGCTTTCCGCGCAAAATACCAACTAGTCCAGCCGAAGGGGTTGCCTGGTTGAGCGTATTTGTCACCATCCCCAACTGCGCCATTCATGGCCACGCTGCGCGCGCGCGCGGACCAGCCCACCTTATGCTCCGCCGGGCTTGCAAAGTTTGCCGCCGGACAGGCAAACACCTTGACCGACTTGGATAGAAAAGATCCCAACAGTGAATGGGTGTCGTCTATAAGATAACTCGTGTTCGTATTCTGCTGACCGGTAGTCCAGTCCATGCTGCCAGTAATCCAAGATTGTCCGCCATCGAAAACGGTTGTGTTGTTGACGTGGGGATCGGAATTGACCGGCAGCCGGTCACTATTATCGCCCGAATACATGAGCCAGGCGAGGTCAAGCTGCTTGTTGTTGCTCATGCACGCCGAAGCAACCGCCTTTTGCTTGGCAGCGGTCAATGCCGGCAGCAGCATGGCCGCCAGAATCGCGATGATGGCGATCACCACCAGCAGTTCTATCAAAGTAAATCCCGCGCGACGATTCTTCATATTAAACTTCTGTATATTATCCATTTTAAATAAAACCCGCCCAACCGTCCTAGCGCACGGTCGGGCGGGCATTTTCCAACCCCTAACCGGCTTACGGCTTAACCAGGCGGAAGAATGTATTCCCGCTGGAAGGCCAATTTGTGACGCTTACGAAACCATTGGTTGAACTGGAGCCGATGGTCCAGTTTGTGCCGTCGGTTGACGGGATATTCTGCCAGGGACCGCTCAAACTGCTTGCAGATTGCAGATTAGCACCCGGACGACCAAGCCAGGACACCGGAACCTTGCCGGCGACCGGCGCTCCGACGGTCAGATTGCCGCCAGTCAGGCTGCCGTTGGCACCGATGTTTCCAGTGCTGAAAAACGGCTCCACATACGGATTGGCGCTGAACGTATCCGTGGGCATCACATACGGATTGAACTGGGTCGAACGAACGCCGCGATAGTGAACATTTTGTGGCAGCGCCTCGTTCTCTACCGGCCCGCCGTTAGCATTGCCAACATCAATCCCATACTGGTAACTCAAAGCCACCGGTGTTCCTTTGGGCATGATAATGGTGTTGGTATAAATTTCCGTCGCTCCCTCTCGCATCATTTGATAGCCGGGCGGCGCTGCAACCGGATTGACGCCGGATGTCCAAGGATACCATAATTGAGAGGTGCCAGCTGCGGGATCAGGTTGAGACGGCGTTGCCCCGGCAAACATGCCGTTGATATAGAGTCCATCCGTTCCCGGGACGAACGCAACTCCATTGGTGGCGACCGCACCAGTCATGTCCACGCTGAACTGCACGGCCGTGTCTTGCGGCAAGTAGTCGTCCGGGGCGAGGTCATTGAAGTAATAATTCAAATTGGTGTATAGAGGTGCGCCAGTAACCGGGAAATTAAAGGTGTGCCGATAATTATTGTTGTTGGCCGAGTTTGGTCCGCCATCCTGGCCGTAGTCATACACCCACGCACCGGTATAGGCGTTGGTATATCTAAATTGGACAGTATAGGGTGCGCCTTCGCCAACGGTTACCGTTGCACTATAAAGATTGGTGTTCGGCGCAGCGAGACTGTTGTTCAATTGCACGCCACCGGCCCAACCGTTAAAAGTCCCCCAGGCCGTCACGCTGCCGGCAATGAAATTGGTGTCATACTTGGCCACACCCGACATGTCCAAATTGAAGGTCAAATGGGCAATCGAATACGGCTGATCGGCAAAGAAAACCAGCGGCAGGGTTTGGTTGCCGGTTTCGGTAAGCCAGCGGTTGCCGTTGTCATTGGAATCGGCGGAACTGGAGGCTTCCCAGTTACCTTCCGGCATGATGACATATTTAAAATCTTGGGAGGCATTGGTTGCCGGCAGCCCGGTGTAGGCCGAGCATTGGGTGATCGGGGCTGTTATGGTGTAAACATTGGAAAAAACCAATGCCGGCGTGACAGTGTTGTTCGTAACTCTGATGCTCGGGTCGTTCGTCAACGTGAACTGGGCGCCCGGTGCAGTGCTCCAACCATCAAAAGCCCCGGCGATGACAACGGTGTCGCCACTGAGCGGTTTAAAATTTCCAAGCAAAAGCTGTTCGGTCATGTCAACCTGGAATTTCACATTGATGGTTATGCCAGGTCCTATGTCGTTATAAAAATGGGTTGGCAGCACCAGGGTCGCACCCGGGGTGGCAGGCAGCATCGCCGTCCGGTTATCATAGCACGCCGTGGTTTCACCGTTACCATCGAGATAAAATTTGTAGTCAAAGGTTACGCCATTGGCGCTGTCAACTGCGCTGTTTGTCCAAACCGTGCTGGTGCCTTGCTGAGCCAACAGAAGAGGTGCCCAGCCGTTAAAAGCGCCACGCACATCAATGGTATCAGTGCCAGTGCCCGCTGGCGCTGGCGGGTTGAAGCTTCCATTGGCAATATTTGTGGCCATGTCCACGCTAAAGATAAGCGTAGTCTGGGCCTGAACGGTCATGATTCCGGCTGCGCAAAGCATAAGCCCGGCCCAGATGGAGGTTAGCAGGTTTCGTTTCATAGGGTTTCTCGGTATTTTAGTCAGGTTTTTTATTTTATCGGCCTCAACACAATCTGCGGGCTGTTTTTAGCCCTTTGATCGCAGTGGGGTCATGTATGCGAGACTATCACCGATAATTTACTCTGCCATCGCATGAATTGTGAAAATGGCATCGCATGAAGTGTGCATGGCCAGAAATAATCCTTTGGAGGATAATCACCCGTCTTCACCTTGGCTGACTGAGTATCACACGGTTTTAAAACTTGACCCGGCGAACATTCCAGCACAAAACAAATTGCCTCTAGTGTGGGATCATACCTTTGACAAACAATGAAGGTAGGGCGCGTCACTCCGTGCGCGCCGTCTGACAAAAGCATCGGAAACGATCGGTTTTCCCCACACGCGGCGGGCAGAGGACTGCCCGCCCTACCAGTTTAGTCCAATTGTTTGTGAACGACATAATCCCACTCTATTGAGACGAAGTCGCATTCTGACAATTAACAACATCTTCACATTCTAGCACGCTCTGGCGATTGCATATAGGTTGTGGAGGTTCCGCCTAAATGGCCATGCAGGAAATGGCGTTGCTCCAGCCGCTGGGGCGCGTCGAGCCGCCAACGGCCCGGACCCGCATCGCATACACCA